>WAQG01000146.1 GCA_015520395.1 Candidatus Geoarchaeota archaeon | reverse complement strand
GTTTAGCTCTTAAGGTGCTCCCACCCAACCCTCTCAAGAACTCTCTCAACACCCCTAAAAACGTATCTCAGCTCTTTCTCCTCGGTAAACCTGCCAATAACATGGATACTGAGCCCTGAGGACTCGGCCGCCCTAAGAGCCTCTCCGATCATCTCTGGGGGCACCGCGAAGAGAAGCTCATACTCCTCCCCACCCTCATACAGGGTAAGCCGATCCACATCTAGCCCATGCATCTCCGAGAAACGAACTGCGTAACGATGGATCGGCAGGGAGGTCAGCTTGACACCGACACCACTAAGCTCACACATCTGATGCAGCGAGAGTGCAAGCCCGTCACTAATATCCATCGCAGCGCTTGCAAACGGTGCTAACGCATACCCGGCATCAAACCTCGCAACAGGCCTAAAGGCAGCTCTAAGTGAGGCATCCCGAATATCGGGAGGCGCATCGAAACCCTCTAGCAATATTTTGAACGCCACCGCCGTTAACCCAAGCTCCCCTGTAACCACAACATAGTCGCCTGGTCGGGCACCACCCCGCCTGGGTGGTGGGGCATCTGAAATCCCAAATGCGAAAACGGAGAGGAAGCCGTCGGCCGACTCATTGGTGTCGCCGCCTAAAACATAAGTGCCGTAGGCCTCTACGGCCTCGCTCACGCCCCTCAGCAGGTCTCTAATATTCTCCTCAGTCCAGCCCGGCTCAAATCCGCCCGAGACAAGCACCCCCAGAGGCCTGGCTCCCTTGGCGGCCAGGTCAGAGAGAGATGCCGTTACGGCCTTCCAACCTGCGTCATCGAATCCCATTCCAGGGGGGACATCTGTGCTCCAAACAAGCGAGTCAATATGAAACACGTAGTATCCTCCATCCAGCTTCAGAACGGCTACATCATCCCCCTTCCCCATGAGCTCCGAGGGGTGCCAACGAAAAATTCTGTAGGCCTCCTCCACTATGCGTCTTTCGCCAACCGGCATTTCCACATACCTCATAACTAGACACTGATAAGTGTTTGGAGCCCCGGGCGGGATTCGAACCCGCGACCTGCCGCTTACGAGGCGGCCGCCCTGACCTCTAGGCTACCGGGGCCCCGCCATGAAGATATGAGGGGGGACAGATATATATTTGTGAGGCGGTGCCACGTGGAGGATCTTCTCGAAGCCTGCAGATCCGCAATTAAATACTCCTATTCACCCTACTCGGGGTTTAGAGTTGCCGCAGCCATCAAGACGTCGGACGGCCATATCTATACGGGCGTTAACATAGAGAACGCATCCTATGGGCTGACGATCTGTGCGGAGAGGGTGGCGGTCTTCAAGGCTGTGAGCTCCGGGCACAAAAGGGTGGTCGAGGTTATGGTTTATGTGGAGGAAGGGCCTCCGATACCACCGTGTGGAGCATGCCTCCAGGTAATCTCGGAGTTCGGGGATAACCCAGTGATCCACATGGCTTCGGGAGACGGGAGGATTGTGTCAAGGAACCTAAACGAGATGCTTCCCCACAGGTTCAGGGGCGATAGGCTGGGAAAAAGGTTATCTTACTCTTAAAGACAGGTGTAGGCCATGTCTAGGCTTGTTAAGCTCTCAAGTAACGCGTTCTACGTTAAGGGGAGGGTCAATATAGGTGTGGTGAAAATCGAGGGAAAGCTCCTGCTCATAGATACTGGGCTCGACGACGATTCAGCGAGGCGGGCCCTCAACCTTCTTAAGGGGCTGGAGGGCAGGTTAGAAGCTGTTATAAACACGCACTCCCACGCCGATCACATAGGCGGCAACAGCTTCGTAGCCAGGAGAACCGGGGTTCCAATATACGCGCCCGAAGGCGAAATACCCTTCATACAAAACCCACTGCTGGAACCCGCCCTGCTCTACGGCGGCTACCCACCACCGCCACTCACAAAAAAGCTCTTCATGGCTAAGCCGAGCAAGGCGCGCCCATTAACAAGCCTTGAGATAGGCGGATTAGAGATACACAGGCTTCCAGGCCACTCACCCGATATGATTGGCATAGCCGTTGGAGACGTATTCTACATAGCCGACGCGGTTTTTCCCGAAGGAATCGTGAAGAAACACAAAATACTTTACGGGTTTGACCCTGAGAGGATGGCTGAATCGTTGAGGACGTTAATGCGGACAGACTACAAAATCTACCTGCCATCGCATGGATCTCCAACCGGGGAGATAGAAGAGCTTATAGACCTAAACCTTGCTGCCATTGAAAATGTGAAGAACAAGGTATTAGCGGTTCTGGAGGAGGGGGCAAAGTCTACTCAGACCCTCATAGGGGATGTACTGGAAGGCCTAGGGCTGAAATACGAGGATCCCGGCATGTACATGCTTAACGCATCAGCATTGAAGGGATATCTAAGCTGGCTAACCAGGAATGGGAAAATAATATGCTTCGTTGAGAAGAACATAGTAATGTGGGCTCTAAAGTAGGCTAAACCTCCATGAGCCAATGCATAGCCAAATAGTTTAAATGCTGAATGGTCTATAAGGGATGTTGAGGGGCCGTAGGCTAGCTTGGAAGACTGTGGGACTTGGGGTCCCATGGCCGGGGTTCGAATCCCCGCGGCCCCACCACTTACTCACCCCTTAGGTAGGCTCTTCCTTTACATGGCGGCTTTGTAACATCTTTTACGACTTCCCTGATATAGTAGCAATAGTGTTTTGAATGCTCGTAGAGGAGGCAGGTTACGCACTCTATCTTACCCGGAACCTCGCGGCTAGGCTTTGTAGCTGAACTTGCAACCTCAGACAGTACGGTTGTGATGCCCGAGTCTATAAGCTCTTCGACAAACCTCGCGTAGTCTCGCCTTCCAAGCAGGTCGGCCATGAGTCCCGCCTTCATCCAGGCCCTTAAAAATATTTTTGTCCCTTCACTAGTCGGGGTCAGGGTAAAGCTCATTCTGAACTCATAGTCTGAATCCGGGGTGCTCACATATGAGATAACGTTGTCGGAGCGGTGAACCTTCAGCTTAACTCTATAATGCCTTGTTATCCCCCATTTAACCCACTTGAAAACTATCTCATACCCATCCTCGAGCTTCAGGGCAGTGTATGTGTAACGGCTAGTTTTAAAGAACTTTACTGGATCGAGCAAGCACATAACACACCTCTCGAGCCTCACGTTAAGGCTTCTAGAGACCTCATGTGAGAGCATCGGTCTCCAGAATCACTAATTAACCTCCGATCCTTATAAGCCTTTAGACAAACATCCAGTTAGACAGTGTTGTGGTGTAAACATCTTACCACAATAATGAATATATCTGTGATAATGTAAATCATAGTACATTGTTGATCAAATCCATCATTCCCTTTTGACCCTGTAGAGATCCTGTCTCACATCCCTCAAATTTGGCGTCTTTATCACTAACCCCTTCTTCATCAGTATGCTCAATGCGTGCTGAACGGTTCTCGTTGGTAGCATCGTCCTCTTAACTATAGCTTTAAGTGTTAAGGGCCCCTCACCCTCCAATACCTTTAGGACAAACTTTGCGCTCGGTGGCATCTTAGCTATCTCCCTTGAAATCTCTATCTTTCTTATTATTTTCTCCGACATTCGATGCTCCTCCTTAATTCTTATTATCCTAGCATGAGGACCAAGTGATACACTTACATCTTCAGATATCTTTCTCCTATAGACCCCATCTATTATGGCTTCACATTGATAGCGGCTGTTTATCTCGGTTATCCTTATTCTGGACTCCTGTGGAACGATCAGCGGCCTTCGTGCAGGGTCAAGGGAATTCACAGGCACAATTGCAAATACCTTAGAGCCCGAATGTATAACTGGCCCTCCTGCCGACATGGCGTAGGCTGTGGATCCCAGTGGGGTGGAGATTATTACGCCATCCGCGTAGTCCCGCCACACTTCCTCGCCGTTAACCTCAAGCTTGTATTCCATGAGTGAGGCGCTTCTATATGGGAATATCGCAACTTCGTTTAGGGCGTAAGGCGCTGAGGCGCCATTTATAGTGGGTTTTAGTCTTGGGCATTCCTCAATTTTGTAGTCGCCGAAAACCAGCTTGTCTACGACCTCCTCAAAGTCTGAAAGTTTTAAGCTGGCTAGGAAGCTTGGTGTCTCTGTGGTGTTGACCCCAAGTACCGGGACATCGTTGTTGCCCAGGTGATGGAAAGCCTTGAGGACATCCCTGTCGACGCCCACAACTATCACCATGTCATAATCATTTCCAATTTTCCTAAGCTCCGAGAATCTTCTGGAAAGAATAGCATCTATGCCCCTGCGTCTTAGAGCTTCAACTACTCTCCGACTAGTCGCCATTAATGGGTAGCTTGAAACCACTAGTATCTTCACATGTAGTATTTCTGGAAATCCGTGTTATAAATATAAGTGGGTGTCCGGGTGGGCGTCATTACGGGGAATATTTTTTATCATGTTGGTTTTAACCTATCTTAGCTGGCCTGGCGGGTGGAACAGCAATGGGGAAGTATTCGAAGATACTTGAGCTTGGAAAGCGTCGGGGCTTCTTCTGGCCATCCTTCGAGATATATGGCGGAGTTTCAGGGTACTATGACTTCGGGCCTCTAGGTGCCCGCCTAAAGAGGAACATAGAGGATCTTTGGAGAGAGTTCTTCGTTGAGAGGCATAGTGAATTTATCGTTGAGATAGAGACCCCGGTCATAATGCCCCAGCCCGTCTTTGAGGCCTCCGGTCACCTAGAACACTTTACAGACTATATGGTCCAGTGTAGGAAGTGTGGTAGAATTTACAGGGCTGACCACCTGATAGAGCAGCATGTCGAAACCTCGGGTTTAGAGGGTAAATCGGCTGAAGAGCTAACGTCGATAATAAGGGAGGCTGGCATCAAGTGTCCTGAGTGTGGCGGCGAGCTGGGCAATGTCAGGAAGTTTAACTTGCTTATGCAGACCAACATAGGACCTTACAAGGGTAGTATTGGCTATGGACGGCCTGAGGCTGCCCAGGGTATGTTCATAAATTTTAAGCGGGTTTATGATCAGATGGGTGGGCGACTGCCCTTAGGCATAGCTCAGATAGGGCGGGTTATGAGGAACGAGATATCGCCCAGACAGGGGTTGATCAGGGTTAGGGAGTTCACGATTATGGAGCTTGAGCTGTTTTACGATCCTAAGAACCCCTCCTGCCCACTTCTAAGTGAGGTGGAGAACAGGGAGCTAAAGATAGTGGTTGCAAGCGATGTCGAAAAAGGCCGCTGGAACCCGGTAAAATTCACGGTTAGAGAGGCTGTTGAGAGGGGTGTGATTAAGACCGAATGGAACGCCTATTTCATGGCCATTGCCGTTGAGTTCCTTCAGGCCTTGGGGGTTCCGAGCGAAATGCAGGTATTTATAGATAAGCCTCCTGCGGAGCTGGCCCACTATTCAGCTCAGACTTTTGACCAGCTGGTTAAGCTTGAGGACTTCGGCTGGGTTGAGGTGTCTGGCCACGCATACAGAACCGATTACGACCTATATGCTCACATAAAGAAGAGCGGGGTTGATCTAAGGGCGTTCAGAAAGTTTGATAAGCCCATCGTAAAGGAGCGTGTGAAGGTACGCTTAAACATGAGCGTGGCTGGCAGGATTTTCAAGGGAAAGGCGAAGATGCTTCGGGAAGAGCTTTCAAAGATGGATCCGGAGGACGTTATGAGGGCTCTAGAATCCAATGGTTGGATCGAGGTTTTGGGCGAGAAGCTCGACAGAAACCTGGTAATAGTTGAGAAGACCGTGGAGAAGGTTCATGGAGAGCGGTTCATCCCACACGTCGCCGAACCTTCCTTCGGCGCTGAGAGGCTGTTCTATGTCACGCTTGAGTATGCTTACAGGGAGGTTGACGGAAGGATAGTGTTAAGCCTGCCGAAGCGCATAGCCCCTATAAAAGTAGCCGTGTTTCCACTCGTAGCTAGGGATGGGCTGCCCGAAAAGGCTAGGGAGGTCTACAGCCTGCTTAAGCGGAGCGGTCTGGAAGTAGTGTACGACGATACTGCTTTTATAGGGAGACTTTACGCCAGAGCAGACGAGATAGGGATTCCCATAGCCATCACCATAGATTATGATACGCTTAAGGACGACACCGTCACGTTAAGGGATAGAGATACATGGAGACAAGTGAGAACGCCAATCCATAAACTCCCAAGCCTCCTAAGGGAGTATATAGAGGGTAGGAGGGGGTTTGAAGAGCTTGGCACGCCGTTCAGCAAACAGGGCTAGCGGCGTCTTTTAAACCTTCTGCGTCTAATCGGCGGCCTTACACTCAGCTTATAGATTCCTACTAATCCTAAGACAGCCAGTACGGCAGCTAAGCCTCCCATCAGGGCTGGGGCGCTCAATCCGCCAATCACCGGCAAGAACAGCTTGTACGACTCTATGTTTTTGTCCACGACCAATCTGTATGTGTAGAGCTGTCCACCAAACCTGACCTCGATAGTGTAGATGGCGCCTGGCAGGAGGTTCATGGAGACTGTGCCATTGCTTCCAGTCATCAATTCTCTCGTATATCCTCCCTCACCCCTCAACACGACCTTAATACCCTTCAATGGGAGTCCCAAGAGATCATAGATGCTTAGCCTTGCTCTGTATATGGCTGCCTGAAGCTTCAGATCGCTGGTTTCCCTCGTTATAGTGACTCGCTCTGAGAGCACGAGGTTAGATTCATAGTAGGCCTCCACCTTGAATACACCTATGTAGCCGTTCCAGATGGCGCGTCCATCGCTTATGGTCAAGTTGTAGACACGCCCAATCTTCTCATCGATTATCCTCAGCCTGCCCGAGGGTAGGGACTCGTTGTAGGAGGTGAGCACTATGATATTGACTGTCAGCCCGATCCTCAGGGCTAGAGATCTTGTAGAAAACCTTAGACTGATCCCACTCAATGAGACGGTTACCTGGGCGGATGGCAGCGTCTCATTGATGGGATTTTCAGCCCTGATCTTATAACTGACCTCAAACGTGCTGTTAGATGTTAAGATCTCAATCCAGCCCTCAGTTGCTCCCTCAACTAGGATCCAGCCCTCAGGAACTGTATCGTTGACATGGACGTCGTATAGTGGAGTTGTGCCGAGGTTTCTTACAGTCACCTTCACCTCTACAGTCTCACCTATGGTCAGAACGTCCGGGAGGGCGGACTTCGAAACCTCTATGCCGTTTGAAACGGTTACTGGCTCGAGCATGCAGTCGGGGATACTGCTTGGGTGCTTCACGATGGGGGGCGGGATATGGTAGTGATCCTTAGCCGTAGTCTCCAAGACTAAACCCAGGGAGCCGTTGCTAAATGCAGCAACGCTCTTTTCGGCCTTGAGGAGAGTGTAAGTGGTCATGAAGTCGTCTCCGTGTCCATGCTGAAGCCCCATCTCGTCAAGCGGCTTCTTGTAAACCACTATGGAGACGGGCCGGGAGCCCCCAAGCCCTGTTAGATTCCATCTCAAGACCAGTTTATCGCTGGTGAAAAACAGGTCGCCTACATACTGCCCGAAGAGCATGGCATGGTTATTTATGCTTATGCTTAATGAGGGTAGCTGCGAAAGCCCCCAAACATTGATCCTAAGCGCCTTTCCACTACCATTTGTAAACTCGATCACCGTTGGCCCGTTGCTCAGGGCCCCGTTTGGAACATGCTTCATAAACCTCTGAAGAGTTGGATCGTAGCTTACAGTCTCCGTAAAACTCTCACCAGGGGCTATCGAGACCACCTCAAATGAATACCCGCTAAACACGACCTTAATGCTGGAGGGCTTAACGTCGCCGATGTTAGTAATCGTAAGGTTGTAGTCCACGGAGCTTCCTCCGGTTACCTCGGTAAGGTTGGCAAGCGGGATCATACGGGCTGACACCGAGGCAAAACTAGACGCCCCAGGAGCTAGAGCTATCTCGTTCCCCCAGACCTCGACCTTTGTTGCACCTACTGTATATGTACAGGTGGGCGCTGGAATGATAAAGGTGCCGTTTAAAACGCTTTTTACCTCAAAAGACCTCTCAACGGCGCCGCCCCCAGGGATGCTCTCAATCTTGACTGTCGTCTGGGAAACGGGCTCGAACCCCTCGGGCAGCCTCAGCTTAACAGTAACGTTCCTTGCTTCGGTGTCCCCGAGGTTTTTGATCCTTAACTTAAGGTTGAACTTCTCATCCAATTCCGGATGGGCTGTGGAGGAACTTAATGTCACGATAAGAAGTGAGTGGAAGGTTCCAAGTGTAAGGGAGAAGTTGCTAATTCTGGTTCCTGGAGCAACCTCGCCCCAGCTATGGGTAATCCACTCTGAGGAAAGGCCCGACACCCAGTCTCCCATCTCGACGCCCTCTATCTGGGTACTATTAACCATTAAGCCATACAGCCTGACCACGATTCTGGAGGAGGAAGAGCGGCTCGACGAGCTGATCCCTCCAATAACAGAGAGATAGTCTATTTTCACATACCTATACAAGTCGTCCCTTGTTAAATTCAGGGTTGCGACGCCCAAGGCTGAGACACCTTCGATGCCCTCGGAGGGGTATAAATAATATGCGAGGTATTTTACCCCTAAACGCTGGGGAACTAGTATGAAGCCGTCCCCCACAGCGTCTCTGACATTAGTCATCAATGTGGAGATGAGTTTAGAGTAGTTAGCCTGGGAAACATAGATAAACGAGTTATTCTCACGTTTAAGAAGATAAAGCCCAATATGATGGATACTGTTTAGCTTCTCTGCCAGGGCATCAGCCCTAGCCTTAGCCTCATCGCAATCTAACTCGGCTGGATAAGTGATATTGAGGACGGCCCCACGCCAGAAGACCATGTCTGTTGAAACCTTGAGTTCCGGATTGTACTTGTCAAAGAACCATTTAACCAAATTTGCGTCAGGTGTAAAGTTTGCTATCCCAAATGCCATATATTTTAGATCCTTGAGACTGCCCTCGGGCAACTCGTAGAGACCCATAGTTGCATTAACGTTAGCAACCACTACAATTCTGTCGTAGATCTGGTTGATTTCAAGTAGCTCCATAACCCCCGACGTACTAAGGGCGTTGGCTTGTCCAGCTAGATAGGTCGGTAATACGATGAACATCAACATGAGGACTGTGAGGATTCTCCGCCACACTTCGAACCACCACACCAGAAAATTCCCAAGGATATTTACATGTTTCCACCCATTAACATGAGTATAGCCGTATTTAGGTAGAGTGCCAGTAGGGTCACCATAAAGCCGCGCTCAAGCCTTACACCCTTAGATACCGCTACTGCCGCCCCCATTATCAAGGCCAACCATGCCTGAATAGCCAAAAAGAGATAGTTAGGGAAGGTCATGCGGAGCGCCGCGGCTGTGCTCAGTATCAAATAATATAGGAGATAGATTATGGAAACTTGGGAGAAGAACTGAACGTGGTTTACTCCAAACCTTCCATAAATTGTGGAACATGCCGTGTCTAAAAGGATCCACAATCCAAACAAGCTAGAGAGAACAGTCAAAGTGGGTGGCTGACCACTATTCTCCACCGGATATACGCCAAACATGCCTAGGCCAGAGATGAGAGATGTCATTATGAGTACAGCAGAGCTGACAGCTATAGCTACCAAACTCCTTGCCACACTCTGATTTAAAACCTCGAAAAGCGGTATTACGAGAAGAACTCTAACAACTCCTCCACTTACACCCCAGCCGCCCCGCCCCCCCTCCTTTATCCTTCTGTATACCTCAAGACCCCTCGAAGTTAATGTATAGCTTTTATCACTCTTTTGAGTCACAAGCCCTTTCAGAAGGTCAAGATGGTAGTAGAGTGAACCGACGCTGAGCTTAAGATCACGCCTCATCTCTGTAAACCTTACACTACCCCGATCACCAATATATACCAGTATTCTTCTCCTCACCTCGCTCCCAAGTATCTTATAAATTTCCCTGTCCTCCAAGGGTCAATCACAATGAGGGCTTAAACAAAAATATACGTAACCCATTATAAACATGCCATGTTTGGGGAAGAGAGGCCGCCAGAGAGAAGGTTGAGGATTCGACGAAAAGATCATGTAAAGAGTGGGAGGGCATATATGAACCCGGCGACGATGAAGGCACTGGGGATTACTACCACGGTTGAGATAGTTCTTGTTGGGAAAAGGCGTTTCCAATTCAAGGTATTGGCCGACTCGCAAGTTCCAGAGAGGGAGGTTTGGATAAATACTGAGGATGCAAAACTGGGGGGTATAGCTGACAATAGCATAGCTACAGTGAGAAGGCCTATAC
>WAQG01000145.1 GCA_015520395.1 Candidatus Geoarchaeota archaeon | reverse complement strand
GTAATGGCCACCCCTGTAAGCGACCTTGAGAACAACCCTGTCCCTTCTCTGAACTATCTGCTCAACCTTGTGACCCAGCCTTATCTCGGCCCCCGCATCCAGGCACCTCTGAGCCAAAAGGCGTTCATACTTGACTCGATTAAGCACAGCTGTCTTAGGTTCCGAAAACCTCACGCTAAGCCTGGATCCGTCGATCAAAGTGACTTCCAGGGCTCTGAGGAGGTTCAGGATGGACTTTCTGGCTGGCTCACCTATAAGCTCAACCCCTTTGATGCTGAGCAGACCAGTGCAGTGTCTGGGGAGGCCTATCTGCCTATTCTCCTCAAAGACGATTGTCGTAGCACCTCTCCTGGCACTTACCTCGGCGGCTCTTAGCCCGGCAGGCCCGCCGCCAACGACGGCGACGTCCAACATGTTTTAATCATCGTCTAACTTCTGTTTCGGTGGTAATATGGATGTTGGGGATTTCAAACAGGTCATAGTGGTTAGAACGGATCTAAGGATGGGCAAGGGTAAGCTGGCGGCCCAGGTCGCCCATGCCGCTGTTAGTGCAGCCGAGGTTGCTAGGCGGGAGAAGCCCGAATGGTTCAGGAGGTGGATAGAGACCGGTCAGAAGAAGATAGTAGTGAAGGTTAGGGGCCTCGAAGAACTATTCTCGCTGAGGAGGGCTGCCGAGGAGCTTGGGATACCGACCTTCCTCGTCGTGGATGCCGGGTTCACGCAGCTCAAACCTGGAACCATTACCTGCTTGGGATTAGGGCCCGCGCCATCCGAATTGCTGGACAAGGTTACAGGAGGGTTGCCGCTCCTCTAGGGGGTAACCCTATCCACGTCCCTTGGGAACAGGGTAACCTGCCTTATGTTCTTCATTCCCGTGAGAACCATCATGAGCCTTGAGAACCCGAGGCCGAACCCGGCATGCGGGGGCATCCCGTGCTCTAAGACATGGATAAACGGCCGAAAATCCTCGGGGTTTAACCCCGCCCTCCTCAGCCCCTCGAGGAAGACCTCAGGCTTATATATCCTCTCCCCACCAGACGCGAGCTCGAGCCACTCGTAGTTTAGGTCAAAGGCCCTGGCGACCCTCGGATTCTCTGGGCTGGGCATTGTGTAGAAAGGCTTGCTGGCTAGAGGCCAGTCGACTATGAAGTAGAATTTGCCGGACATCAGCCGTCCAAGCGTCCTCATCTCCTCGGCTCCAAAGTCATCGCCCCACTCCAGCCCATAACCCTCCTTCCGCAGCATCTCGAGGGCCTCGGTGTACGTCAACCTTGGAAACCTATATTCCACCTGTGGCAGGGTGTGTTCCAGCGTCTCCAACTCCCTCCAATTCTCCTCGCCAACCGTCTTTACAACGTGTTTTATCAGGCCTTCAAGCGTATCCATCACATCATCCATGCTGGCAAATGCCTCCTCTATGTCCACCGACACAAACTCGGCTAGATGGTAGGTTGTCCTGGACTTTTCAGCTCTATAGAAAAGCCCTATCTCGAAAACCTTCTCAAAAGCTCCAGCCAGCATCTCCTTATACAGCTGAGGGCTCTGTGCAAGGAAGACTTTTCTATCAAAGTAATTGACCTCGAAGAGGTCGGCTCCCCCTTCAGATGCACAGGCTATTATCCTTGAGGTTATCACCTCAAGGTACCCATTTGAGGTAAAGAAGTCCCTCATAGCCCTGAGGGCTGTTGAGGCTATCTTAAATACGGCCTGATACTCGGGTCTCCTTAGGCAGATGGCCCTGGAGTCGAGACAAACATTCAGCTCCATATCCACATGACCGCTAGTATCCAGGGGGAGTGGGTGTTTGGACCTGTTTAGAACCTCGATCTCCTCGGGGAGAACCTCGTATCCGAGCTTAGCGATCTTCGACCTCACCACAAGCCCCTTGACCCTTACTACGTCCTCCCTCCTAAGGGCCTTGGCCACATCCTCCAATCCGTGTGACCCAGTACGCCTCACCGTAACCTGGGCTACGCCACTCCGATCTCTAATCACCACAAAGACGAACCTCGCGGTCACCCTGACGTTCTGAACCCAGCCAAAGAGCTCGACGAACTCCCCAACCTTCTTAGGCAGTTCGGCGGCTAGCGTTCTCCTAGACCTCAACCCCAAGGGCCCTCACCTCCTATATAAACGTGAAACGAACCCTCTGGCCAACTATCTCGTAAAGCACAGACTTAACGCTCTCAAGGCTAAGGAACATGCGGTTAGAATCCCTCCTACCCACAATAACATCGTACTCTATGCTCCCATCGGGGAGCCAGACCGTGCTGACGCTGATCACCCGGGCCGGGTTTATTATCTGTGAGACTAAGCGCCTCATGTCTTTAGATTCCTGAACAACCCTAACAGGCCTCTTAAGCCTATTGGAGAGCTGTTTCGAAAGGCTCTGGAGGAACAGGGGGTCCAGCCTGGAGG
>WAQG01000144.1 GCA_015520395.1 Candidatus Geoarchaeota archaeon | reverse complement strand
ACCTGCATGAGATCCGAGACATTCCTTCTAGCCATGGTGGACCACATACTCCCCCCAGAAATCTTCGAGAGGCTTATCGGAGAGGCCGACAAGGGTGATTTTCATGTACTGGCGGCAGCCGACCGTTCGCCAAGGTTCGTCAGGGTCGAGGAGGCGACAAAGATAAAGGCCTCCAGGACGGGCTTAGCCCTAAGGTTCTCTAAGGGGCTGGCGAGCCACGACTACATAGACACGGGCGCCTTCCTTGTTAAAAGGGAGGTTGTTGATGTCGCGAGGAGACTTGACTCGGAGCTCCCCAGGTTTACCTGGAGTGACGTCCTTAACGCCGCCGTGGAATCCGGCCTTCTGGTAAGGATCGTTGACGTGACCGGCGTCCCATGGACAGAGATAGACACTGTCGAGGACTACGTGAGCGCGCACAGCGGGGCCAGGAAAACCGTTATCGAGGAGGTTGTTGGGAAGTGGAGGATGTGAGGGGGAAGCCGACCGACGGGCCCATCGCCAAATACATCAACAGGAAGATATCCACCCGGATCACCCGACTAATAATCAGGAAGAACCTGCCACTAACCCCGAACCAGGTCTCCCTGATAAGCTTCGCAATAGGGCTTGCAGGGGCCATCCTATACCTCGCCTCAGCGCCAATCGCCGCTGGCGTAGCCGTTCAAGCTTCCTCAATCATAGATGGGGTGGATGGCGAGCTTGCGAGGGCCCGAGGGCAGACCTCCAGGACGGGCGGCTTCCTAGATGCCATCCTTGACCGGCTGGTCGACATAAGTGTCATCACGGCTCTAACACTATACACATATAGTCTGAAGCCTGGCCTAGAAACCCTGCTCGTAGGGATGCTCGCCCTCTCAGGAGACATAATGGTGAGCTACCTCCACGCCAGGGGGGAGGCAAGCCTGGGGACCCATCCGGCCAGGATAGGGAGAGTGGCGAACTTCGCCTCAAGGGATGTTCGCCTCTTCATAATATTTCTGGGAAGCCTCATAGGCCACTACCTCGTGTGGCTCGCCGCCATAGCAGCCATCTCCTACGCCTACATCGCCCTGAAATCCTTGGAGGTGGCGGGCCAGAGGCACGTCCTTCAGTAGGGCGCCTGGGGGCATCTTCATAATAAGAATTCGAACTTCCGTGCCTAAGGGGATATAATTTAGCCGTTTACGCAAATGCCGTGTTTCAGGGCTTTTTAGGCAAAACAGTTTTTAGCAGGATCCCGAACTATTATATATAGGTCGGTGAAATGGCAAGAAGAATAAGGGTCTCCGACGAGGTCTACCGGGAGCTAGAGAAGCTTCGGAGCCCCGGCGAGACCTTCAATGACGTGATAAAGAAGTTGTTGGACGAGAGGAGGATGGGGAGTTACATCCCCAAAGCCTCCCCAACACCCCTAGATGAGTACAGGACTTACGCCTCAATAGCAACCCTTAGGAAGATCCTGGAGAAGAAGAGCGAAGACCGGGAGGTTGGCTAGGGGCCCCGCCACAACCAAAACCTCCGGCCTGAGGGGTGTTTATTTGAGGCTCGTCAAGGAGGTTTTCACGCCTAAACCCCCATTCAACCTAAGCAACCACCTTGAGGTGTTCAGTCTTCCAGGCCTCCCAGCACCACACACCTTCAACCCAGCTATGAGGAGCTACAGGAGGCTGCTTGTCCAGGGATGGGAGGAGCCTGAGGTGATGCTTGTCAAGGCCATGTTCCGGGGCGAGCCCTGGAGCCCGAGGATCGACGTCCAGATAGCCCTCACCAAGGGTTGGGTGGGGGATCCAGCCGAAACCGCGGGTAGGCTCTTCCGAATAGACTTCGACTACAACGAGTTCCTAAGAGCCTTGGAGGATTATGGCGATAAGAGGCTTCTTAGGCTCGCCCAAAGGCATCCCGGGCTGAGGCCAACCCGACAACTGAGCGTCTACGAGGCCCTTGTCGACGCCATAGTTAAGCAGAGGGTGGCGCTGCGCGCAGCCCTGAAGATACAGTCAAGGCTCGTTAGGAGGTATGGGTATAGGGTGGAGAGTGGGGGTGAGGAGTACTTCTCGGCCCCGAGTCCAGTGGCGCTGGCTGGAGAGGATGTGGACAGGCTTAGGGCGGTCGGAGTAACACGGGTGAAGGCGAGGGCTCTGGTAGAGGTGGCTAGGGCCGAGTTGGAGGGCAGGCTCCCGGAGCTCAGGGAGGTCGAGGCGGATCCATGGGGGGCTGCCCGGGAGCTTACGAGGATATACGGTGTGGGTGTGTGGACGGCTGAGCTCGTGGCCGCAATGGTTCATCCACGGTTCCCGATAGGGCCAACGACTGATCTGGCGGTCAGACGGGGTCTCAAGATGCTGCTGGGGGTTGAGGTTCTTGACGAGGGTTGCGTGGAGGGGCTGGGCGACTACCTGGGGCTGGTAATGTACCTCGCCTCACTGGAGTACGAGATGGGGAAG
>WAQG01000143.1 GCA_015520395.1 Candidatus Geoarchaeota archaeon | reverse complement strand
TGGTCACAGGTTGGAGAAAGGGGTAACCATAGCGTTGACATCTGATGAGGAGCTCGGAGGAATGTATGGGACCGGAAAGCTGGTTGAAATGGGGGAGATAGCTGGCAAATATGGGGTTGTCGGCGAGCCAACGGGCTCCCCTGAGACGGGCCATGCGATCTATGTTGGCGACAAGGGTTTCCTCTGGGTTGAGGCCGTATTTCACGGCAGATCCGTCCATGGCGGGCTTCCCGTGGCTGGCCATAATCCAATTGAACAGGCTGTAAATGCTATGTACGAGATCAAAAGGAAGCTCACGATGGAATATGTTCCCGACGTGAGAATAAAGAATCTGATCGACGAGAACATCGAGTATTACAGGAGGGTTGCCAACGCCATAAATATACCCGTGGAGGCGATCATAGATGCCGTCCTCTATCCTACAGTCAGCCTTGGCTGGATAAGAGGTGGGGAGGCCGTTAATCTCGTTCCTGATAAGTGCGAGGTGGGCTTTGATATAAGGATCCCCTACGGCTTAGAGACATCCCATGTGTTCAGGATACTTGAAGAGTATCCTGAGATAGAGGGGCGTCCCATAAGCGGCGTTGAACCAACCTTCAATATAGATGAGCATCTAATAAGCATCGTGAAGGCCGCCTATAAGGATGTGTATGGCGGCGAACCCTTCCTCGGGATAAACTACGCCTCCAGTGACGCTTACTATCTGAGAAGGGCTGGAATAAAGACCGTCCTCCTAGGGCCGGGCAGCCTAACCGCACACACGACCGATGAGTACATAGAGATCGACGAGGTTATTAGGATGGCCAGGGTCTACGCCACAATAATGGCTGCCCTGGGCTGAAGTGAATGAGGATCTATATTTTCAGGCCAAGAAAGGCGCTCCTTCTATCAGGATGGGAGGTCAAGGCGTTAGCAGAGCTGGAATCGGGGGTCTTTGAGGTTTCGGTGAACCTCGGTAGAGGGTCTAAAGAGGTGGTTGTAAAGGGCGATGAGGTGGTATTCCCGGGCAAGCTGAGCATTAAGAAACAGGCCTTGGCGAAGATCGTGGATGAGAGCGGCATATATGCTGTCGGTAGGGATGGGCTCTACAAGCTTGCCTGGTTTTCGGGGAGGATGTACCTGAAGCTCAAGGCGGTAAAGAGGTTCACAGCGCCCACGCTTGAGATAGATGGGATTCACATGCATAGGGTTGAAGGGACAACGCCCTGGAGGGATGCCAGGGAGAAGGTTTTTGCAGCGGGCGTCTCAAGGGGGGATAAAGTGCTTGACATATGTACGGGCCTCGGGTACACGGCTATCCACGCGCTCAGAATGCATGCCTCAAAGGTAGTCACGATAGAGAAGTACCAGGAGGTCTTAGAGATGGCCGAGCTTAACCCATGGTCCTGGGAGCTGGCGGATAGGAGGGTGACGATAGTGCTTGAAGATGCGGTAGACGCATTAAGGTGGATCGTTGATGAAGCCTTCGACAAAATTATTCACGACCCCCCGAGGCTGGCGAGGGCTGGCGAGCTATATAGCCTAGACTTCTACCGTGAGCTTTACAGGGTTTTAAAGCCGGGTGGAAGGCTATTTCACTATACGGGAGCACCGGGCAGAGCTCGGGGGGTCGACGTGCTCGGCGGTGTTTCCGGAAGGCTTAAGAGGGTTGGATTCAGGGTCAAGGCGAGGAGGGACCTCATGGGGGTTGTGGCAGAGAAGCCCCGTTACGGATAGTAGCGTGTTTTCACTATGATGACGCTTGCAAGAAGCAGGATTGCGGTTATGAGCAATACTACCATGGCTGGATCATATTGGAATATGCGGAGTATACTTACATACCACGGCTCAGAACCAACAATGTAGCCCGTCTCCGGCTCTATCCTAACCTCGTAGGACGGGTTAAAGGCCTCAGGGCTTGATGTTAATAGTGAAACGTCGATAAATGCGTTGTGGACGGGATACTCTAGAAGCACGGTGAACACTCCATCTTGCCGGGCGTAGCTAAACTCCCCAACCTTACGGAACCTTAAACCCCCATTTATGTTGAGGTAGCCGTTAAACGCCACAGCGTATGTTGCAGATGAGTTCACAACAAGGCCCGGGGCTGAAATGCCGCCGAGCTCAACCGTGTTGTTAACCAGAGCCACACTGGCGGTTGTTAGTTTGCCCTCTAAGTGCGGCTCAGACCCCTCCACAACTGTCAGCCTCCTAACCAGTACAATTCTCCTCTCCTTAACCGGAAGCGCGTCCACAAATCCTAGAACCCTGTTAAGGATGTCTCCAGCCCACCCCAACTTCTTGACATACAACTCCACAACCATACTGCCTCCAGGCACATTAAGCCTTGCCATCCCACCCATATCCTCAACAACGTCGTAGAGATATGCTCGGCCCCTTAGCTCAACCTTAACATTAAATTTAAACCCATTTAGAGACTCGATCTTAAAGAAGTAACCGATCAGTTTATCATCCGCCTTGATAGGCTTTACATCGGCAATCCTCCAATTGATTTCTCTAAAATCAATACTTATAAAGCTTTGAAATGCATCCCACTCCTCCTCGAGCCTCCTCTGAAAATCCCTCTTTATGTCCTGAAGCCTTGTCTCCACCTGGATCACGTAGCCTAGTTCCGAGGTTATTATCGCAAAGGCCTCAGGAGCCCTGCTCCTCACGTTCTCTAAATCTCCGGATACAACAACTGATTCCAGGCCGGCTGCCTCGGAGATCGATTTGTTAAGAGCCCTTCGCACCTTCCTAAGTATGGATCTTGCATTAAGGTCTTCAAGCCTTCTCCGCAGCTCTCCCAGGAGGTCCCTAAGATCTCTAAGCGTCTCTGGGCTGACCGAGGATGCAAGTCTGTAGCCGGATATACTAAGCTCCATCGCCTGTGAAAACTCCTCCAGCGTGGGTTCGCTGAATATCATTTCAGTGATTGTGGCTGGGCTTAGCTGGATTGAGGTGTTTATCTCAATGCCGTTGTGCAGGATTAGTCTCTCGTCCACCGAGTCATAAAGATACATGCATGTTTCATTTAGATCAGGTATGGCGATGCCGACGAACGGGACATCTTTAGCTGTTACCAAAAACTTTAAGCCTTCATAGGTTATCTCAAGGGCGTCATTTGATACGTTCAGCTCGCCCTTCCGCTGGGCTACAGCACTCCCGGCTAATACAGCAAGGTTTGCCAGCATCACCACCGCTAAGAGGATGGACGATAGCCTTCTCACACCTGTTTCAAAACCCATACTGAGACATACCAATATTAAGCTATTCGACTACATTTTTCTAGAATATGGGCAAGGGCAAGCCCCCTGAAGACGATATCCTTAGGAGTTTGAGGCTTGGTAAAAGCCTGGTTTATAAGTGGGTTGAGAGACCCTTCAAGCCTGAACCAGGCCCCACCCTCGATGAGTTGGATGTATGCGAGACTCTCCGGGCGGAGTTGAAGTCCAGGGGTATATCAAGGCTGTATAAGTTTCAGGCTAGGGCTATGGATCTGATCTCTAAGGGGAGGAGCGTCGTGATAGTTGCTGGAACCGGTACTGGGAAGACCGAGGCCTTCCTCATCCCTGTACTCAACGAGCTCTGCAGGATGCCTGCCCGGGGGGTTTATGCCCTGGTGCTCTACCCGACGAAGGCGTTGACGGCAGATCAATACGCCAGGTGGAAGGAGTATTCCCGTGGGATGCTGGGAGTCCGGGTGGCGATTTACGATGGGGATACAAGCGAGAGTGAGAGGAGGAGGATTCTGGATAATCCGCCACAAATTCTGCTCTCCAACCCCGACATGCTCCACTTCTCGCTATCCAGTATGAGGTTCAGATATATACTTAGAAATCTTAGATACGTCATTCTCGACGACATCCACGTTTATCACGGGGTGTTCGGGGCCCACGTGGCGTATGTTTTACGTAGACTTAAGCGGGTTGTGGGTAGGGAGCTTCAGTTTATAGGGGCATCGGCGACCATAAAGAACCCTGGGGAATTTGCCTCCAGGCTTTTCGGAGAGCCTGTCGAATCGGTTGTGGAGGCTGTGGGGAGGCCGCAGCCGGTGCTCCATGTTATGGTGATGGTTAGGGAGAGGTCTAGGCACACCGAGGCTTTGAGGATAGCTAAAAACCTGGCTGAGAGGGGTATGAAGGTTCTGATTTTTGGCGAGGCTCATAGAACAGTCGAGTTGCTGGGCCTGATGGCCAGGCGGTTTAAGCTCAACTTCCATATACATAGGGCCGGTCTTACAAGGGAGGAGAGAAGAAGGGTTGAGGAGATGTTCAAGCGTGGCGAGATATCCGGAGTCATATCGACCCCCACCCTTGAGCTCGGCATAGACATAGGGGATCTCGACGCGGTCGTGCTCGACGGAGTCCCCCCAACATATACAAGATATATTCAGAGGTCTGGGAGGTGTGGCAGATCTAGGCCAGGCTACGTCTTCATGGTTATGGGTGAGGATCCGATAAGCAGCTACTACGCCGCCCGCCCAGAGGAGTACTACTCTAGGGAGCCCGACGAGCTCCCCCTAGACCTCAGCAATGAGGAGATCGCCAAGCATCAGCTGCTCTCCATGATCCTGGATAGGCCGCTGAGCAGGAGGGAGGTTGAGGACTGGATGAAGCCCCTCCTCGCCGAGCTTGAAAAGGAGGGGTTGATCAGGTTTTCCAGGGGCAGATGGTTTGCCACCCCCCGTTCAAGAAGGGTGTTCTACTCCCAGACGATAAGGGGGGTTGGTGACCAGGTCGAAATAGTGCTTAGGGATGACAGGCTCATTGGGCAAAGGGAGCTGCCGATGGCCATAAGGGAGCTTCATCCCGAGGCCGTTTACCTCCATGGAGGAAGGATATATAGGGTATTGGAGCTGGAGCTGTCCAGGAAGCCTTTCCGGGCTGTTGTCGAGAGGCTGCCCGACGATTACGGCGTCTATACGACCCCCCTCTACCTCAGCATGCCCTCCGACCTGCAAATCCTTGAGGAGACGGTAGCTTATGGAACCAAGGTTTACTACGGCAGGCTGAGGATCGACATGGAGGTTCATGGCTATGTTAGGAGGAGGGCGGTTACGGGCGAGAAGCTGGATGAGGTGGCCCTTCAGAGGCCTGTGAGATACTCCTTCAAGACACGTGGCCTGTACATGAAGCTTCCAGTCGAGTTTGGCTGGAGCGACATGGAGAACGCCGAGGCATTCCATGCAATAGAGCATGCTCTAATAGAGGCAGCCCAGCTGGTTGTCGGCGCTGGACAGACCGATCTTGGGGGGATAAGCTTTCCGGACGGAACAATAATAATATACGACTCAGCCAAAGGCGGGTCGGGTGTCTCAAAACTCCTCCTAAAGAGGATGGAGAAGGATTTTCAGGCTGCTTACAGGATCGTGTCAGGCTGCGATTGCGAGGATGGGTGTCCAAAATGCATATTTTCGCCCTACTGCGGAAACAACAACCAGATACTCTCCAGGAGGAAGGCGGCACACATCCTCTCAAAGGTGATCTCGGGGGTCAGGTATGTTTATCCCCCTGAATTTGCCGTTTCTGGTTCTCCAATAGTCTGACAGCTAAGCCAACCATCTCATACACATGTTTAAACCCGTGCCTCCTCATGTAGGATCGAAGCCCTCTTCTGAGGGAGCTGAATATGCCCGGCCCCTTGAGGCCGGCCGCAGTTCCAACCTGAACCGCGATAGCCCCAGCCAATATGAGCTCCACCGCATCCCTCCAGGTCTCCACCCCTCCAACCCCTATGACCGGCACCCTAAGCTC
>WAQG01000142.1 GCA_015520395.1 Candidatus Geoarchaeota archaeon | reverse complement strand
GGCTCCAGCGGCCACCCTTACTAAGCATGGCGTAGCCCCTCAGGGAGACGTACCTCTTTATGATCATGAAGCCCGTTACCGCTATCAGGAGCAGGATCAGGGAGAGGGCCACGGCCCTGGGGTCGACCTCCCCCGTTACGGTGGCGTAGAAGTGTTTAAAGACCTGGTAGGATATGAGCCTTCTGGCGAGTGGGTGGCTGCTGAAGACTATCGGGGCCCCCAGATCCTCTAGGCTGAAGATGAAGACAAGCGTGGAGCCTGAGGCTATTCCGGGTAGCGCCAGGGGGAGCGTAACAGTCCTAAATAGTTTGAATCCGTGTGCCCCCATGTTCTCGGCCTGCTCCTCTAGGGTTGGGTCGATGTTTATCAGTGCTGAGAACACGTTTAGGTAGACTATCGGGAAGAACGAGAGTGTTTGGACGAGAGCCACGGCCGCGAGACCATCGATGATTATCGTGAAGCCGGTTAGGTGTAGGATGTCCCTGAGCAGGATGTTTATGAAGCTCTTCTCGGAGGTTATCCACTGCTTTATCACGAAGGCGTTTACGAAGGGTGTTGGGAGCATTGGTATCAGCAGCAGTATCCGGAAAAGCCCTTTGCCCCTGAACTCGTACCTGGCCATTATGAAGGCTAATACTATCCCTATCAGGGTTGTCGAAACCGTGACTATGGTGGCGACTATAAGCGAGTTGAGTATTATGCCGAAGTCCGCACCTTCGATTAACATGACAGGTGGGCCAACTAGGGGCTTTATCATCCTCACGGGGCTGCCCGATGGGGGGAGCCTGAAGTACTCGCTCTTGGCAAAGTTCGCCAGCCACTCCGGGCTGGTCTTAGAGATTATGTGAAAAATGGGTATTAGGAGAAAAAAGGCGAGCATCGAGACTACAAAGATCGACTGCAGAACCACCGTTACATCGAGCCCACCCAGCCTTCCTCGAAGGCCCATGCGCTATGAACCCCTCCTAGCCCTCAATGCAACTGCTGCAGCCACTATAATTATCACAATGACTGCTACAACCAGCCATAGGGTCTGTGGCCCTGGGCCCGGCGGAGGTGGCGGCGTTGTTGTGGGGCTGGTCTGTGGAGGCGTGCTCGTGGTTGGCGATGGCGTTGTGGCTCCAGTTGTGGGAGTCGTTGTTGTCGTTGTGGTTGTTGTGGGGCTTGTCTCTGGGGGTGCGGTGATCGTTTTCACCGTTTCGAGAACCGAGAGGTATCTCTGCCTGGCTGCCTCCTTCCATCTCTCTTTTATGGTGCTGGTGAACTGGGGATCCTTGAACTTGTCGTTTATCGACTGGGCGTACTCGAGGGTGAAGCTCACTGTCTCGTCCGTCTCCGGATCCTCAAACTTAAGCTCCAGTGGACTTGCCAGCTTCCTTATAAACTCCTTAAACTGGGCCTGGTTTATCCTCCCCTCGTACTTGGCCCTTACAAGCTCCACCCAAGCCTCCCTCAGCTCCTGCTGGGCCTCCGTGATTGTTGAGGTGAAGAACTGTCTCAGCGAGTGGACTACGGATCTGGCAAGCTCGTCGTCGAATTGTATCCCTATGTTCTCGACCGCCCTCTCGTAGGCCGACTTTAGGTCCTGCCTCTCCTGGCCCTCTGGAGTGTCGAAGACCTTGGGGTTGATCGGAAGCCTGTTTATCTCCGGGTTAAGCCAGACCTTCTGACCCTCGACCGAGAGCACCCACCTTATAAATGCCTCGGCCGCCTCCTTGTTCTTCGTGCCCTTGATGACGGCGATCGGGTCGCCGTTAACGATGGACTCGCCCTCCGGGATTATGTACCTGGCCTTACCATTGGTTAAGTACTCCGCCGTATAGCCATAGAAGTCTATCGTAAGCCCTATGGCTATCTCGCCCCTTATGACAGCCTCCCTCACGGCATCGGAGGCATCGTAGATCCTGGCGTTGGCTCCCATGAGTGTTATTATCTGCCAGCCCTCATCCCACCCATAAGCCTGAAGCATTATCTGATACATCCTCGTGTTGGACGTCGATCTCGGGGCATCCGCCATTCCAACCAGCGGCTCCGCGGGAAGCCTTAACGCATACGTCTCGTTGGCCAGGTCGGCCCAGTGCTTGGGCGTCGGCAGCCCATACCTCTCGAGAAGTTCTGTGTTGACCGTAAACCCGAAGGAGGATATCGCGGCCGCAACCCACATGAGCTGGCCGTCCTGAAACCTCTTGGTGGGAACGCCGCCTATTGAGTCGGGGAGCTCTGACTCGACCAGCTGGAGAAGCTCTGGATCCGTTAGGGGCTCCAGGTAGCCTATGCTCATCAGCTCGTCGAATAGTGTTGGCCCCCCGCCCCAGCCTATATCTATGTTCTGGCCCCTCGCCGCCATGCTGTCTATGACAGTCCTCCAGTTCTCGGGCAACGCGCTATAGAATATTATGTCGGTGACGCCGTATTTCTTGGCGAGATCCGATTTGAGGAACGCGTTCTTCGCCTCTCTCTGAATCGTCGTATCATGCCTCGTCAAGACCCTGAGGACGACACCCTCAGCCCTAACGGGGATGGCTGTAACTATTACTGTGAGAAGAAGTATGGAGACGAGGAGGATCGACAGTAAACGTAGGTTCATGGCCCTTCAACCATATTGGGTCTCCCGCCTCAAATAAGCATTTCTAAGATGACAGCCTTGTTGTGAACGCCATTAATGGTCAGCTGGCTCTATAACAAGATATATCTGGGTACTGAGGCGTGGCCACAAGGGAAAAGCCTATAATCCTTTAGTTAAGGGGAATAGTTGGGTGTAATGCCTTGAGAAAAGAATACTGGTCGGCTATTCTGGGCTTGCTGCTTCTAGCAACGATTGCCGCTCCTCTTCCCGCAGCATTTTCCGCGGCGGCCGGGGGGGAGAAGATATATATAGGCCTGGACGTCTACCACGTAGGCGGTGGTGCCCAGGCTGAGGGGATAAACGAGATAATAGGAAACGTCACAGCGGCCAACCCCAACATAGAGTTTGTGCTTCTGGACGAGCCCTTCACAACAGACCTCCTGGCACCGCTGAGCATCCTTATACTCGGGCAGCCAAGCGAGTTCGACTACAGCCTCGACGAGATCCAAGCCATAGCCGAGTGGTGGAACAGCGGAACCAGGGCGATATGGGTTGCCAGTGACAGCGACTATGGAGACGGTCCGCAGACTCAGAAGAGGAGCAACATGGTTTTGGCGGCCATAGGCTCAAAGCTCAGGATCGACAACTGTTCGGTTGAGGATCACCAGATAAACGCCGGGAGACCCTACAGGGTCGTCGCTTCGGTCTTCAACACCGAGGATCCATTCAACGCGTTCACCGAGGGGGTCTCAGCCGTGTTGTTCCATGGCCCTGGGGCCGTCGTAGGCTACTATAATGGCGAGCCCGTCGCCCTTGAGACGGGCAGCGTCCCCGACGTCTACTGGATTGCCAAGGTCAGCGAGGAGGGCGGCCTGATAGTCGAGAACGACGCAACAATACTCTCGGAGGTCCACAATGCTGGCGACCAGGGGAGCTTTGTGCTGATGGCAATAGAGCTTAACGCAGGCCCTGAGGGCAAGAGCATAGTTGTGGCTAGCGGCGAGACGCCTTATAACGGCTACAAGCCCATGTTCGCCTCGGAGTACTATGGAGTTGAGCTTCAGGGCCCACAGTTCGTGACAAACCTGATCCTCTGGCTGGCCGAGCAGGTTCCACCCACGGGCATAACCCCTGGTGCTGGCACGACGGTAACGGTGACCGAGACTGTTACTGAAACTGTTACCGAGACGGAGACCGTCACCCAGACTGAGACCGTTACCTCGACTGTTACCGAAACTACGACCGCTCCCGCGCCACCGCCCTCAACGACCACCGTGACTGAAACGGTCACTCAGACCGACTTTACTCCATACATAGTCGCGGTCATAATAGTGATAATAGGGTTGGCAGTCGCATACTTCATCTCTAAGAGATAGCCCCCTCTCCACAACACCCCACCTTTTTTCCTCACCCGGTGGCCGCCATGCTGATATACCTCTCAGTCCCAATCATCCGGAACAGGGATCTGGAGCTAGCCTCCTTTCTGGCCGGGCTTATCAGGGAGGCGGGCCACCAGCTAGCCTCCCCCTGGGTTCTCGGGGACGACAGCTCCATCGACCCCTCCGAGATATATAGGCGGGATGTCTCAGCCGTCAGGAGATCCGATGCCCTGATAGCCGAGGTTTCCCATCCGAGCACCGGGGTGGGGAT
>WAQG01000141.1 GCA_015520395.1 Candidatus Geoarchaeota archaeon | reverse complement strand
GGTTATGTATGGTATGTTGTGATGTGTTTGACTAGGTTTATGCCTCGTGTTTTTTCTATGAGTTTTTCGTCTGCGGTGTAGAGGGGGGCTTCGAGCAGGGTTGCTAGTGCGACGTAGGATGCGTCGTAGATGGTTATGCCTTTTCTCATGGCTATTTCGACGGTTATCCAGCCTAGATCACCCTCCAGTCCGTATAGGGTGAGCTGGAGGTCGTCTAGTATTTGGGCGGCCTCCTTCAGCTCGTCCTCTCCGAATGCCCCTGAGTATTTTAGGGCGTTGAGCACCTCGTAGGGGAGTATGGATGGTGCCGCTATGTCGATCACACCCTGGGCGTACGCCTCCATAAGTAGCCTTGCCTTGTCGCTGTACTCCTCCTCGACAAACCACTTCACCGCGACTGATGCGTCCACGACTACCGTTGCTCCCTCCATCTCCTTATCTCCCTCGTGCTGCTCCAACCCTCAACCCTCCTTGAGAGCTCCCTGCACCTCAGCGAGGCCCTCTTTATCGCCTCAAGGTTCTTCCTGCGCATCTTGGCCTCCTCCCTCATGACGACCTCCTGGATCGCCCTGCGGACGACCTCGCTCCAGTTGATGTGCCTGAGCTCGTCCATCCTCTTCTTGAGCTTCCTGCTTATCCGGAAGCTGACCACGACGCTCATGATCCATAATGTAATACGCAGGCCGTATTATATATATTACTTACGCCCGCCCAATAGACCTATTTTGCCCGGTCTCCACCCTGGATTGCCGCTCTGCCGCCGGGTGTCGTCAGGCTGAGTGCTGGGTTTATAGCTTTTTCATGGGGGTTTCGGGGGTTTTCCGGTGGTTTGCCCATTCCGTCGAGTTTTGCCTTAACCTAACATCACTTTTCCCTGTGCTGAAGCTTGTATATGAACGGGGGTTGCCGCCGCCTACAGCGTTTTTGGTGGGGTCATCACTTCTTGGGCCAAGCTCCTTCTACCGCTTCCTAAACTTGGCAGCACTGGTTCTTTGGCTGGTTAGAGTTATAGAATTGTGTTGAGATTGTGGGGTTGGGTGGCGATGGGCTTCGTTTATGTTGATGTGACTCTGCATGGGGTTAGGGCTTCGAAGAGCATCAGGATGCTGGTGGATGCAGGTTCGACGTACATAGTGGTCAGCCCTAAGGTTGTTAGGGAGCTGGGGCTGTATGAGACTCCATATGTGGTGGAGCTGACCTTGGCTGACGGTAGGAGGGTTGGGGCGAAGCTCTATCTGGCTGAGGTTGAGGTCGAGGGTAGGAGGGGGCCCGCCATGGTGGTCGGGCTGGATACTCCCACCCCGCTTCTAGGCGTCTACGCCCTTGAGGCCCTAGGGTTCAAAGTGGATCCAAGGACGGGCAGACTCGAGGAGATCTCCCCTGAGGGCGGATACCTGCTATAGATGAAGGAGTTCCCCCCACAGTGGGGTATCTGTTTAGTAAGTAAGATTGCTGTGAAAGTCTTTAAAGGTTTTATCAGTTTGGTTGGGGGCCTCCTTTCTCCGCGTCTCCTAGGGGTGTGGGTGTGTTGACCTGGCGGCATCCATAACTGTTTTGTAAGGGGAGGCGGTGCTGTGGGCTCGCCCATAACAGGGGAAGTGTCGACTTTAGAGCTGGAACCCGGCTGCTATAGGGCAGTGGGGTTGAAAGCCTGCTTATATGGTTGGGTGTTGAAGGTATCTGCAGTAATTTACTGGTGTGAATGGTGTTTTTGGTTTGGTGGGATGGTTTTATTTGTGGGCTTGTATATCGTTGTGGGATGAAGGCTGTTGTTAGGGTTGATGGGCGGGGCAGGATAGTTATTCCGAAGGATGTTAGGAGGGCTTGTGGGATAAAGGCTGGGAGTCTCGTCCTAATAGAGGTTAGGAACGGCGAGATCGTGGTGAGGCCCGTTGGCGGGGTGGCCGAGAGGTATTACGGCGCCTTCAAAGTTGAGAGGTGGCCTGAGGACTTCGACGAGCTCTTGGTGGAGGCTAAGGCATACCTAGACCATAATCTCAAACGATAGGGATTTCGACAAAACACCACCAAGGAAATTCTAAGCGCCACGAGTCTTGAAGCCGAAGGCTATTTCCTCATCCATCATCATCTTCGCCGCTGAGGTGAACATGTGCATCTTGTCCTCCCTTACAGGGGCGAATAT
>WAQG01000140.1 GCA_015520395.1 Candidatus Geoarchaeota archaeon | reverse complement strand
TTCTCTAGCTCCCATGACTGATGGATCAGTCATGGGAGCTAGAGAATATGCCCTTTCAAAAGAATAACCTTTTTCTAAAAATACTCCCAATACTTTTAGTAATCCCAGATAATGTAATCTTTTTAAGCAATCCATTCTAAGAGCATCAGCAACAATAAGTATAACATTGTGTGCAACATTATCAGACATACTCTCAACCTAAGATTGACGTTGCCTATCAGTTTATTAATTTGATGCTATGTAAAGAGATGTAAAATATATAGACAGTTAGTATAATGATAACTGCCCTCTGCCTGAATGTATGATTATAAGTAGAAACGCTGGGTTTATTGGTAGTATGAGTTAGGCTTATCCTAGATGTTAGGTTCCTCCGATATGGTTATTCATCTGACAATCTGCATGGCGGCTCACCTGGCAACTCTTTGAAATCGGATCAAGCAAGGATTTTTATTTGACATAGCAAGCTGTTTAAAAAGTTAAACAGGTTTTGAAGGGTTTTTGAAAGCCTGGGTTCTTTACTTAGCTGCTGTTGTTCAGTGTTTGAGGCTTATAACGACCCCTTAGGCGTGCTGGGCTTGTCGTTGAAATCGGGTTGGGTGTTTTAGATTTGTGTCTCCTTGGCGGGTGATGTGTTTGGCCTAGTGGTCTCAGGTGTCTTTGCATGTTGGCTTTAGGGTTTGAAGAGTGAGGTTATTTCTCTGGCGATTTCCGCCTCGTCGAACCTTGACTGGAGGGTTTCTAGTGTTTTCAGGTTGGTCTCTATTATTGTTTGTGGGTTTAGGTTTCTCAGCTTTTCGACTCTGTCGGCGAGCTCCTCCCCGGATCCCGGGGTGAACATGAATTGTTCGGCTGGTGTTGATTTGAGCATTTCAACCACGCCCCCAACCCTCGATGCTATGGGTGTGGCCAGGTGGTAGATCGCCTCGAGCACCGAGTATGGGAGGGGCTCCTCCCATATCGATGGGAAGAGCAGGCCCCATGAGCCTGAGTAAGTCCTGCTGAGCTCCTCGTCGCTTAGCCAGGGGTGGGACTCTAGGCTGATCCCAAGCCTCCTAATCTTTGATAGAAGCCCCTCTGGTAACTTTTTCTTGATCCCGGTCATGACCAGCCTACAGCCCTTGAAGGCCTTTGGGTTCTTGGCCACCGCCTCTATTAGGATGTGGAGGCCCTTCAGCGGCGCATCCCCGCCCACGTAGATCAGCGTGCAGTTTTTCGTCTTCCTTACCGGTGTTTTGGGTGGGTGTGGAGGGGGATTGTGGATGACCCTGGATCTCCCCCTTAGCTCTGGTAGGGCTGAGAGCACGATTTCCATCTGTCTCTTTGAGACGAAGATCAAGTTGTCGGAGAGGGTGATCCAGAGCCTTGAGAGTAGCTGTATGGGTGGTGTGGCTATGCCCATTAGGGTTGATTCGATGGGCCTTCTCCCCTCCATGCTGGCTAGCCTGATGGTGCGTTTCACGTCGCCCAGGATTCCTATGGGCGTGTTTTCGCCGTGTAGGACGGCGGCCATGAATGATATTGGCTGGTAGTCGTGGAGGTGTACTATGACCCTTTTCCCGCATGCCTTGGCCATGGGTATCAGGGGGTATGAGATACGTGGAATATATACGGTGTCGTGGCTCTCCACAAGCTTCCTCAGCCACACCCTCCTCGAGGCGAATAGAAGTTTTATCCAAAGGTCGAGCTTGGATCCGGCTCTGAGTGCCTCATGGACTATGCAGCGTGCCCCTCTAGGGCAGTTGGCTCTGCTTCCGGTTAGGACGGTGACATTGACGCCTTCCTTAATGAGGAGCCCAAGTATCTGTAGCGTCGCCTTCTCGGCTCCTCCGAAGGGCTTGTAACTCCTCGTCTCGACAACGGCTAAGACTCCGGCCATCTGACAATAGGTTAAAGTCCTTAGGCAATAAATATGCAACCATGACTCAGCCTAAATCATAACCTGTGAGAGGAACTTGACCTAACTTCCTCCCATCCAATTTTAAGTGTTAAGTGTAAATTTAGAGCTGATCCCGAATGTGGTGGCGTTCTCATTTAGGGGCAAAGGGATTATGAGATCAGTTAGAGCGTTGGAGAAAGTGATGCAAGACGGAGGGAATGCATTGAAGGATGATAGGGACAGGGTGTCACGTGCTCTTTTCATTGCTAGTATTGGGAATTACGGAGGTGAGCTATAGGGGTAGTAAAGGTTCTTTGCAACCTTGACGTATGTTTTATGGGTTGTGGTTTGCTTGGGGTTGACTCGTTGGCTTTTAGGTTGGTTAGGCTGGGGGACATGAGGTTTGTTGGGGTAAATGGGGGTGGTTGAAGATGTCTGTGTGTTAAGGTTGGTGTGTTGTCCGTATGTTTGCTTTGGTAGGTGAGGTTAAGGGCGGTTATTGTGGTGTGGGGGTGGTGTTGGGGTGTTTTCTGGTTGTGAGGAGGGGTTGGGTGGTAT
>WAQG01000139.1 GCA_015520395.1 Candidatus Geoarchaeota archaeon | reverse complement strand
GTCTTGGGCCACTAAAGATTCTAGAATTCTCTCAAGTATCTTTAACTGATCCTTCCTTACACCAATCACAAGTCCGCCTTCCTTTGCACCAACCCACACCCAACCCTCATCTTCAGAGAACACCTTTGAGAATATAGAGGCATTGAAGCTCAGCCTTGACGCGCCGAATATCTTCTTATTATGGCTTGGGACTATTATGGTCACCCAGTCGCCATTTCTCCTAGCTTTAGCATAAATCCCCCCACGTTTTAAACTTATGATTCCGAACAGCGACGGGTGCGTAAGGTCTAGGTGCGTGTTGCGGGCGCCCATGTACCCCTTTGGATGAAGGTATAGCGTACCTCCGGAAAGCCTATGAAGCCCGCCATTCAGAGTCTCTATTTCTATCTCTGTCGGAAAGGGCAGCTTCTCCTTCAGCCTCAAAAGCCTCACCGAAGATGAATGCCTCTTAAAGGTAATATAAAACCCCGGGACATACTTATGTTGCCGGGAATATTTCAAGCCTAGCTTGTAAAATAGGCGTGTTTTAGGTGGAGAGAAAGGTATATTAATAATCTAGGAGCTGTAAGCATCCCTTGCCAATGGAAGTTCCCGAATTTGAGGGAGCCATGAGCATATGTTTCTACTCCTATCCTCAGCCAGGGATAGGAGGTATCATAAAGTATAGGTATGAGGACTTCATGGTCGAGGAGATAGCGTTAGGTGGTGTGAGGCTTAGAATGAATGCTGATTTTAGCTCTATTCTTAGGCTTCCGAGAAGTGGGAAGTATACATATGCCATTATTGTCAAATCTGGGATTAATCATTATGATGCTATAAGTCTTCTTGCAAGAAGACTTGGCGTTAGAGCATCAAGCATCGGTGTTGCAGGTATAAAGGATGCTAGAGCCCTCACAATACAGCTGATCTCTATAAAGGGTTTAGACCCTCAGACTGTGATTAAGAGGACGATGAACCTGAGGAATCCCCGAGTCATGTGGGCTGGCTATGGATACGGCCCATTGAAGCCTGGCATGCTCGCGGGGAACGCCTTCACGGTCATCGTCCGTGACGTCAGGCTTGATGCGGGAGAGCTGGTAGAGAGGGTTGAAGACTTCATCAGGTTCACTAATACGGCCAAGGGCCTTCCAAACTTTTACGGGCATCAGAGGTTTGGGATTCCTAGGTACTCCTCCCACCTCGTTGGGAGATGCATTGTTCAAGGGGATTATGAGGGGGCTGTGGAAAATCTGGTTGGCAATCCCTTTGAGGGAGAGCCTGAGGCCGAGTATGAAGCCCGGCAGATATACTCGGAAACCAGGGATCCCGAGAGGACGTTGAAGCATATGCCAAAGAACCTGGTTTATGAGAGAAGGGTTCTCAGGTATCTAAAGAAGAGTCCTGGAGACTATCTGGGCGCCATGCTTACGCTCCCATCGTCGCTCCTAAAGCTCTATGTCGAGGCGTTCTCCTCCTATCTCTACAATAAGTTCATATGTGGCCGGGCTGAACGGGGGCTACCGTTTAGCCGACCCGTTGACGGCGACCTCATAGCCCTAGTGGATTCAAAGGGTTATCCAACCTTCAGAACATTCAGGGTGGGATATGAGATAAGGCTGGAAAAAGCTATAGAGCTCCTGCATAGTGGCAGGGCTGCCCATGTTCTCCCAGTGCCGGGCTACATGGTGAAGCTTTCCGAGGGGCTTCAGGGCGAGATCGAACAAAAGACCTTGAGGGAGGAGCAGGTCTCCCTAGCCGATTTTAGGCTCTATGAACTGAGGAGAAAGATAGTAGTTCCGGGCTCGTATAGAAGGCTCCTATTCAAGCCTAAGAAGCTTAAGCTTCTGGGTGTAGCCGATGATGAGTTCTTCCCTGGAAGCCTTAAGGTCAAGCTGTACTTTGAGCTTGGAAGCGGGGAGTACGCTACCGTGCTTTTAAGGGAGCTTATGAAGCCGAGGTCTATGTGGGCTTACGTAGGGGGCCCCTTTAGGGGGTAGGCCTTGCAAGGTATATGTTATGCTTGTTACGGATTATCTCTACCCTCATTATGGTCTCAGGAGGTACCTCCTCGGGGTTGACGCCCACAACCGTTATGATGCGGCGGGGCCGCCGCCTCTCGACGGCTATGACCTCGCCCTTGAGCCAGCCTGGGCCGATGACCCTTACCCACAGCTTTTCCCCAACCTGGTGTTCTATCGGGAGTGCTGGGCGTTTATGTATCCCGAAGTCGGAGCGCCTAAGGATCTGCTTAACTCCAAACTCCCTCTCCCACCTCCTCAGCTGCGCGTAGAACTCCCGCCACCTCATCGCCCTAACTTTTGGCGGCCTCCTACCCCTCCTATGTGCCTCATACTTCTGGATCCCTAGGGGGGGCCACCTCTTCCCGGCCCCTATCTCGATTGCAAACCTTATTATCTTAGGCATCTCAGAGTCGTTTATAGTTGGAACCCAGACAGGCGCTATTAGCAGGTCGATTCTGGTGTTCTCCACTATGTACCTGGCCAGCTCCATCACCCTCTCCACATCATACCACTCGTTTCCGGCGAGCTTCCTAGCCAGCTCGGGGTCAAGCGCATCTATGGAGAGGTTTATCCTTGAAAGTCCGGCCTCGCTCAGCTCGTCCAAGAGGTGCTCATTGAGTAGTGGGCCATGGGTCTGTACAGATATGACATTAACCCCCTTCACCTCGCTCAACGCCTGGACGAGATCAACAATTCTGGGATAGGTAAACGGGTCCCCCACGGTGTCTATGTGCGCCTCTATCCGGTGCTCCCCCTTAAACCTCACAATATCCTTAAACGAATCGATTAGAGGCTCAAGATCCACGAGGTATTCGGCCTGCCTCCACCTCGACTTTGGACCCGCATCTGTGGAGCAGAAGATGCATGACATGGGACAGTAGCTGCTGGGCCTGACTTGGATAAGGTTCGTTCCCCTGTCTATGAGCCCAAAAGCTATGCTCCCAACCAGCGGGGCCCCGTCAGGTACTTGAAACACCCTGCGCCTCATCAGCCATCAGGTAATGGTGTCCTAACAATTAAAGCCTGCCCAAATCCCTTAAAAAAGACTTAAGTGTAGCCATGCTTTCCCTCATCTCGACGACGTCCCTGACCTCCAGAACAACGTATCCGTCAAATCTCCTCGAAACCAGGCTTGCCAACACCTTCCTCCAGTCTATGACGCCCCTATCAATATGGAGGTGATCATCCCTTAACCCCATTGTGTTGCATAGGTGGAGGCCATACAGCCTCCCAAAAAAGCTTTGGAGAAACTCTTCAAGCTCGCCTAGTAGGTAGGCATGGGAGATATCCAGCATCAAGCGGAACTGGCTGCAGCTCTTTAGGAAGGAGGCCATTTCCCTGACCCTTCTAACCACGTAGCCACGGCTATACACATTCTCGATAACCGGGGCAACCCCATGCTCCAGGCACCTATCAGCAAATTCGCATAAGATTTGGAGGTTGACTTCCCATGCCCATTCGGGCACCTTCTCTTTCCCGGGGGGCAGCTCGGGCACCTTGCATGGGTGCGTAACAATATATTCTGATTCAAGCTTGACAGCATGGTTGAGAATCTCTAGGAGTATATCGAGAATCCTTTCGCCATTAAGCCCGGGTTCTATCCTTATGCCAACGTAGGGCGCATGTATGTTTATGACTAGGCCCAATTTTTTCGCCAGCTTCCTCAGCTCCCCGATCCCCCAACCCCTCAGACAACCCTCATCTTCACAGTGGTACTCCCAGTAGCTCGTCTCATCCAGCCTCTCCATGTAACCCGTTATTGACTTGAAGTCCAAGCCTAGCAACGCTAGGGTTGAGTAGCCTAACTTCATGTCTAAGCGATTCTGGCCAGCCGAAGATTAATATATTTAGGGCTTGGGCTAGGCATAATGTAGGATGATAAGGATATTTGGTAAGCCTAAGGAGGTGGAGGTTTTAAAGCTGGTGGAGAGGCAGGCCCTGATCGCTCGGGACGCCGTTAGGGGGCTTAAAGAGCTCTACCTTACACTTAGGGATGGCCGGTGGGGCGAAGCCCTAGAGAAAGCCTACGAGATTGCTATGCTCGAGCGGGAAGCTGATTCTGTGAGGGAGGAGGTTGCGGCTAAGATATTTGGTGAGGCGTGGCTCCCGGAGTTCAGGGAGGCAATAATGATGCTTATAGAGGATATCGACAACGTGGCTGACTCGGCTAAGGATGTTGCCAGGATACTCACCCACAGGAAGTTTAATACCGCTATTCTGAACAGGCTTGAGCCCGACCTCGAAGTCTACGTGGGGATGGCGGTGAGAGCTGGCGACCTAATTGCCGAAAGCATCAGGATCCTTCCCAAAGACATGAATGCAGCTGTTAAGACTGCGAAGAAGATTGAGGAAATAGAGATGAAGGTTGATGAGGTCAAGATGATGCTCTTGAGCAGGCTATACGAGCTTGAGGATGAAGCCAACATACTCACCCTTCTGCAGATCAAGGATGTGATACTTTTTATTGATAACTTGGTTGATAAGGCTGAAGACTTCTCAGACACGATGGAGCTAGTGTATCTTAGCTTTAAGGCCTAGACAAGCATCATGTAGATCATGCCGGCAAGTAACATCGAGAGCGCCGGTGAAAGGATCCAGTTTCTAACGATCTCTCTCGGCGCCCCCATCCTGAGGCTGCCCATCGCCAGGCTGATTCCGAAGACTCCCCCCATAACGCACTGGGTTATCGAGACTGGAAGCTCAAGCCATGTCGCAATATGGACTATCAAGCTTCCGGAGGCCACAGCTATCACGGCAGCTAGGGTTCCAAGACGCGTAGTCTTGAATCCAACAACTATCGAGACCTCGCTCATAACCATAAACACGCCTATGGCAGATGCGATGCCATAGATAAGCATGTAAGTGAGAGAGGGGGCGAAAAGCCCGGCCGTTATTGAGGAAATAAACCCGACGAGGTTTGCACCGACAACGTACGAGATATAGAAGCTCGAGACCACTACAAGCACCCTTAGGATCTGTTGGAGCCTGATAAGGTTAAGCTTAGCCTTGCCGAGCATCAATACCATCCTTCTGTAGAGCAGTGATGAGATTAGTAGGGATGCCAGTGGCGCAGCAACCCACCCTAAGGCTATCTCAAGGAGATAGCCGATGTTCGGCATGGTGCCTGAGATCAGCGAAACCGCCACAAGGGCCCCCACCGACATCTGGGTTATCGACACAGGCACCCCCCTAGCTGTGAGCATATAGAGGACTATGATGATCCCAAGAAGCACCGAGGCCATGGCCGCGTAATTATCCAAGATTGGCGCGAGCCTTGAAGCGGAGCCGGACATCCTGCCGCCTTCAAGTACCGTTCCCACAAGCACCCCTGTGGCTGAGAGGAGTAGCGCCTTTCGACGCCTAAAGACCCCGGCTCCCATGAGTATTCCTGTTCCTATGGATGCGTTGTTGATGCTGGCGAATAGGCCGAGGGCAAGTCCTAACCCGAACAACACCACTTCATCTAGCCTAACGACAGCTCACCTCTCAGATCGGAATCTTCAATCCGTAGGCTGCAGCATTAAGTATTGGGACAAGTATAAGCTCCACTGAGATCCATGCAGCAAGTATTAGGAAGACGGCGTTGCCCCTTATCCTGAGCATCTTCATAGCGAAAAGTGACTGGATCAGCATAGCCCATATTGAGGGGATAAGGTTTCCAACGAGGTTCACTACTAGGGCTGGAAGCCAATTCTCATGACTCCACCTGCTTATTCCGGTGAATATGGCTTCGCCTACAGTGGAGTTGGTCGCCGTATAGTCGACCACTATTCTTCCAGACATGAGTATTAGGGGAATGGTAGCGAACCTTCCAAGTCCCAAGGGGATCAGCATGTATAGCGAGCATAACGCGAAAGTCTTAAGATCCTCATGTCTGGCGGCTATTGCTAGGAACATCGTCGTAACAACAATTAGACTTCCAGCCTCCATTAGGTATATTGCCAGCTCGGTGAGGTTTATGAAGGGCGTCCAGATAAAGCTCCCACCTATCTCCACCATCTTTGAGAATCTGGCCCAACTGGAGCTCATGGATCCAGCAATAAATATCGCGAGCGAGAGGGCCGGGCCCATAAGGTCGGGAGACAGCTTGTATTCCACAGCTAGTGCGGCTGGCTTTGTGAGGGTGCGGATTACTCTTCTAGAAGCCCTTTTAACTCTGTACATCTCTACTCCTCCCTATATATTACATGAGGGCTTCAGGACTATAAAATGCGTTTAGCCAGATTTTATGCTTCGCGCTCGGCAAAGTTTATTTCATATCCTAGCAATGATATAGATGGTAGATTTGGCATGAGGAACAGGCCGCAGGACAGGAGAGTCGAGTTGCTGGTCAGGGAGGCGGAGCAGGACAAGGTTGGAACTGGGTACGCCTCGATAAGCCGGCGCATTATGAGGGTGTTGGGGATAAAGCCCGGAGATATAATAGAGATCGAGGGTAAGAAAAAAACATACGCAATTGCCTGGCCCCTCCGCTACGACGATGGCTCCTCGATAATAAAGATAGATGGGATAATCCGGAAGAATGCTGGCGTGAGTCTGGGGGAGATAGTGGTTGTAAGGCCAGCCAACCTCAAGAGGGCAACTAGGGTCGTGCTAGCCCCCCTCCAGGCAACAATATACCCTGACATGGCCAACCAGATAAGGTACCGGATATATGAGAGGGTCGCCACTCAGGCAATCCCGGTTTCAAGGGGCGACATAATTCAGGTCCCGGTGGGCCTCGGGGGGAGAATAGAGCTTGTAGCTGTCTCTGTCGTTCCAGGCCCCTCCGGAATAATAGATGAGGGTACAGAGGTCATCGTTAGGCACGAGCCCGTCGGCGAGGAGGCGATAGCCGAGATACCCAGGGTGACCTTCGAGGATATAGGAGACCTCGAGGAGGCTAAGATGCGGATAAGGGAGATTGTTGAGCTCCCATTGAAGCACCCAGAGCTCTTCAAGAGGCTGGGAATAGAGCCGCCTAAAGGAGTGCTTCTCCACGGCCCGCCTGGGACAGGCAAAACGCTCCTAGCAAAGGCCGTTGCCAATGAGAGTGGAGCGCACTTCATAACCATAAATGGGCCTGAGATAATGAGCAAGTTTTACGGCGAAAGTGAGGCTAGGCTTAGGGAGGTTTTCAAGGAGGCAGAGGAGAACGCTCCGTCGATCATCTTTATTGATGAGATTGATGCTATTGCTCCTAAGAGGAGCGAGGTTACTGGGGAGGTTGAGAAGAGGGTCGTAGCCCAGCTACTAGCCCTCATGGACGGGATGAGGGGAAGGGGACAGACCATAGTGATCGGCGCGACCAACAGGCCTGACGCCCTGGATCCGGCGCTAAGGAGGCCGGGAAGGTTTGACAGGGAGATAGCAATAGGAATGCCCGATAAGCGGGCTAGGAAGGAGATACTGATGGTTCACACTAGGAACATGCCCCTGGCGGAAGACGTGGATCTGAACAAGCTTGCCGAGATAACCCACGGCTTCACAGGTGCGGATATAGCCGCCCTCTGTAGGGAGGCGGCGATGCACGCGCTCAGAAGGTTCCTTCCAAAAATAAACCTTGAGAGCGATAGGATACCTCCCGAGGTCCTCCAGGAGCTGAAGGTTACCATGAAGGACTTTGAGGCCGCCCTACGGGAGGTACAGCCCTCCGTCCTCAGGGAGGTTCTGGTTGAAGTACCAGAGGTCCATTGGGATGACGTAGGCGGACTGGATGAGGTGAAGCAGGCCCTTAGGGAGGCCGTCGAGCTTCCCCTGAAGAATCCAGAGGTCTTCGAAAAAGCTGGGATAAAGCCGCCTAAGGGGATCCTGCTTTTTGGTCCGCCTGGGACGGGCAAAACACTCCTAGCAAAGGCAGTGGCAACTGAGAGCGAGGCGAACTTCATAGCTGTTAGGGGGCCCGAATTACTGAGCAAGTGGGTTGGCGAGTCCGAGAAGGGCATAAGGGAGGTTTTCAGGAAGGCGAGACAAGCGGCCCCATGCATCGTGTTCTTTGACGAGATAGATGCTATCGCCCCTGCGAGGGGGATGAGGCTGGGCGACTCTGGAGTTACAGAGAGGATGGTCAACCAGCTTTTGACGGAGATGGATGGAATTCAAACTTTAAAGAACGTGATAGTCATAGGAGCCACAAATAGGCTTGACATACTCGACCCTGCGTTGCTGAGACCGGGGAGGTTTGACAGGGTTATCTACGTTCCCCCGCCCGATGAGAAGGCCCGCTACGAGATATTCAAGGTTCACACCAGAAATATGCCCCTGGCGGAGGACGTGGATCTCCATGAGCTCGCCAAGCGTACGGAGGGGTACACGGGCGCCGACATCGAGGCTGTCTGCCGTGAGGCTGCCATGAACGCCATTAGGGAGGGTGTGGATCCAATAAAGGTCTACAAGAGACACTTTGAGCAGGCGTTAAAGGTGGTTCCACCCAGCGTGACGAAGGAGGATGAGAAGTTTTATGAGGAGATGTATAAGATCTACAGAAAGTCATCTGCTGTTAGGGAGCGTAGAACGCCCAGCATGTACCTGTAGTCTCAGGCCTTCAACCAACCCTAATTTTATTTATGCAGTTTGTCTAGCCTTTCTTGGTGAGTGGTTTTGGGCCGGCGTCGAGTTATCATAATGGGTGCCGCTGGGAGAGATTTCCATAACTTCAATATGCTCTTCAGGGACAATGAGGAGTACGAGGTTGTCGCGTTTACAGCGGCGCAGATCCCTGGGATAGCTGGAAGGACGTATCCGCCGAGCCTGGCCGGCAGGTTATATCCAGAGGGGATACCTATTTACGATGAGTCTGAGCTTCCGAAGCTGATAAAAGAGCTTAAGGTTGACGAGGTTCTCCTCTCCTACAGCGACCTGACCTACGAGGATGTCATGCGTAAGGCTTCGATAGCCCTTTCCAGCGGAGCTGATTTCAGGCTCGCATCCCCCCATTCAACCATGCTGGAACCTAAGAAGCCCACGATCGCCGTCACCGCCGTGAGGACGGGGGCCGGGAAGAGCACTGTGTCCAGGAAGCTTGTCAGGATACTGCAGGGAATGGGCCTTAAACCCGTGATAGTTAGGCATCCAATGCCATATGAGGATCTTGAAAAGAGTGTTGTTGTGAGGATCTCCAGCTACAGGGATCTGGATGGGCTTAGCATAGAGGAGCGCGAGGAGTTCGAGCCATATATTGAGATGGGGGTAGTTGCATTTGAAGGTGTCGACTATGAAAGGGTTCTTAGAGCGGCGGAGCCTGAAGGCGACATTATAATATGGGATGGCGGAAACAACGATACGCCGTTCTTTAGACCAGGCCTATATATCACCGTCGCCGATCCAACACGGCCCGGGCAGGAGGTAGGCTCCTATCCGGGAGAGATAAATCTCCGCATGGCGGATGTCGTTGTTATAAGTAAGGTTAACAGTGTGCCAAGGGAGAATGTAGATTTTGTTAGGAGGAATGTGCGGGCTCTGAACCCCAATGCAAGGATCGTGGAGGCTGAGTTTGTGGTTAGTGTAGAGAACCCAGAGGCCATAAGGGGCAGGCGGGTGCTCGTCATCGAGGATGGCCCCTCGGTGACCCATGGCGGCATGCCTTATGGTGCAGGCTACATCGCGGCTAAGAAGTATGGGGCTGCGGAGGTGGTGGATCCCAGACCCTATGCTGTAGGGATGCTTAAGAGGGTATATAGCGAGTTCCCCCACATGGGACCTGTGCTTCCGACGGTTGGTTACAATGAGGAGCAGAGAAGGGATTTAAGGGAGACTATTAATAGGGTGCCCTGCGATGTGGTTCTGTTAGGCTCACCATCACTTATCTACAGGTACATCGAGGTTGATAAGCCGTTTGTAAGGGTGCGCTATGAGCTTGTTGAGCGTGGCTCTCCAACCTTGGCGGAGATAGTAGAGGAGTGGTTAGGCAGCGCTATACGATAATACTGTGGGATTCCTGTGGTGAGACTAGCGAAATAGTTTTTATCCATGTTAAACCCATTATATTTCTCTAGGTGCCATGTGTAAAGGGATGCGAGATGCCTAACCGATTGCTAGCTTTCATAGAGGCGTTCTTTGTGCTGCTAATGATAATAATGCTAGCAGCCCCAGCGGGATCCCTCACAATGGTCTCAGGACAGAATGGTGCGCCTTGGCCCATGAGAGGAAACACCCCTAATGGTAGCTCAAACGCCCAGCCACAATATACCTTATCCCAAAAATGGAGTAGAGCCTTCAATGGTGAGCATGTGCTTACCCCGCCTGTAGCGGCTGGGGGAAAGGTGATAATAGCGACGATCGCCGATAATGGCACATTTAATGTTTACGCCCTCCATGCCGACTCAGGCTCAATAGCATGGAGCAAGAGCATGGGAGATTTTGATGACATAGAGTATATACTGAAAAATTACAGGGCAGAAGCTGCCATCTCGACGAGCCTTGGCATCTATTATGTGAAGGATCCAAGGGGCTATATTAGGGCTTACAGGCTTAGTAACGGAGAAACCCCTTACGGGTGGAGAAATCCTAGTACGTATGGCAGTATTAGGTCAGGGATAATTGTGATGGGTGAACGGCTCTTTACCGGGCAAGATCCAACCTCGCCAGGCCTGGGTGTATATAGTGCTAAAAACGGAAAGCCCCTCCAGGCATATACCTTTACTTACCTAATAGTATGTGACGGCCTGCCATCGGCAGATGGAAATATAGTGTTCTTGAAAATGGATGATGATCATCTCTATGGCGTGAATCTAGCCCTTCACAGCGAATTCTATGGCGATGCCGACTGGATTATACCAGGCCACATCTCAACAGACCCTATAGTAGACGGATCTAAGATATATTACGTAAGGAATAATGGCAAGAGCGAGGAGGTCGTTGCCAAGATTTTACATCCAGACGGGTCTACGTCAGATTTATGGGAGCCTATTCCGGTTGGCAAGGTTGCAACATATCTTGCTATGGATGAGTTTGGTAGGTTGTTTATAGCAACTAATAATGGGAGAATACTTATTATTAAAGATGGAACAATAATCAAAAGGATCAACACGGGCATCCCCGCCAAGACAGGCACCAACATGATAATCATGAAGGATATGCTGTATTACCTTTCTTCGGATGGGAGGCTTGTAGTAGTTGATCACGTTTTATCTAAGATCGTTAAGACCTGGAGGTTCAGCGGTGAGCCCTTGGGAATGGCCCTGGCTTACGGCATGGTTTATGTAGCGACAAGGGGCGGGCTTTACGCTTATCCCGCAACTGGAAAAATATACCTAAGAATTTCTCTAGATCCATCGGACATACAGCTGGGTATTACTGTGAACGGAGAGTCTGTCAGATCTCAAGAGGGGGTTATAACCCACTTTATATGGACCAGTAGGCCTATAGACGTTAATCTCACGGCTCCGTATGGAGTGATGTTGGGAGACGTTAAATACAGCGACCCGATATGGAGCTACGATTCTGAAACCTCACATTCAAACACCTTGCTTATCAGTGATGTGGAGCCTTGGAAACATCTTGAGTTGAAGTTATCATATACAAAATATCTGAAAAGCGCCGTGGTCGTCTGGATTTCGCCACCAAGCCTGAAGGATGTAGTGATTATAAATGGTAG
>WAQG01000138.1 GCA_015520395.1 Candidatus Geoarchaeota archaeon | reverse complement strand
GACGGACGAAGATGGAAAGGTGCTGGCGATATTTACAAAGACGGACGCGACATCCGCGTTCGCAGACCAGGGTGCAGGCAAGTGGCTTGTCAGCGATGTTATGAGTAGGATAGTTGCGACGGCGAATAGGTTTCAGAGCATCAAGAAACTTCTAGATCTCTTTACAAAGCAGCGGGTCGACATAGTTGTAGTCGTCGATAACAAGATACCTGTAGGGGTTGTAAAGATCGCCCGGCTCGCCCTCATTGACGAGTTTAAGCTTCTCTCAACAAGGGTTAAGAAGGCTCGTTTAAGAGGCTCAATAGAGCAGGGCGTCGAGCTCGGGGGAAAGATAATGCTTGTTCCGAAGGTTGAGGAGGTAATGACGCCCATCGACAGCGTGGTTGGGGAGCACGACGACCTTGCAAAGGCTGCAAGCATAATGTTAATGAAAAGGGTAAGCGGGGTTCCTGTCGTCGACGATTATGGGGGCCTTACAGGCTTGGTCACAAAGACCGACATTGTAAGGCTTATATCGAGGGTTTAGCGTTTGCCCACTCCAAGGTTTATTGTCGATGGCATGCTTGGCGACGTCGCTAAATTCCTCAGAATCCTTGGATACGACACCCTTTATTTCCCGGATCTAAATGATCGCGAGCTTATCGAAATGGCCTCCAGGGAAGAGAGGGTGCTTGTAACATCGGATGAGGAGCTATACAAGCTTGCTAACCGTAGAGGGGTCAACGTAATGCTTATCAGGGGTGGTGCTTCAAGGGAGGAGAAGGTCGCATTTGTCTTTGCTTCTCTCCGTATCGAGCCTCAATTCGACCCTGACAAGACTAGATGCTCCCTCTGCAACGGCAAGCTTAGGAGGGTGCCTAAAGAGGCTGTTAAGGGCAGGGTTTCAGAAAACACATATAGAGCCTATGACCGGTTTTGGGTGTGTGAAGGCTGCGGGAGGATCTACTGGATAGGTTCCCATTGGAGAAACATAAATAGATCCCTAAGGAGGATTAGGCAGATATATATGCGGTTGGTGGAAGGTTAGCTCATTTGTCTTAACAAGACCCTTGCCGCGATGACGAGCGGGTCCCAAACTGGCCCGAAGGGCGGAGCATATCCGAGGTCGCTAAAGAAGAGGTCCTTCACCTTACCACCATACTTAAGCAGCACGGCCACAGTATTTATTCTTCCAGTAACGCCTTCGGTGCCTACGGCCTGCGCCCCAAGCAGCTTTCCGGTGTCGGCATCAGCCACAACTTTAAGGTGAAGCTTTCCTCCACCTGGATAGTAATGGGCTCTCGTGCGGGCCTCTATCTTCGCGGTTATTACATTGAACCCTTTTTCCCTCGCCTCCCTCTCGGTAAGGCCGGTTCTAGCTATGTGTAGGTTGAAGGCTTTGGTGAAGGCTGTCCCTACAACTCCTGGAAACCTCATGTTGCCGCCCGCTATATTGGTGCCTGCCACGTACCCCATCTTGTTCGCCGTGTGCGCTAAGGGTATCCATACTTTTTCGCCCGTTACAAGGTGCCAGGTCTCCACGGCGTCCCCCACGGCGTAAATCCTGTCGATGTTTGTCTTAAGCCTCTTAGAAACATCTATGGCGCCCGTCTCACCCAGCCTTATCCCAGCCTTTCGGGCCAGCTCAACCTCAGGCTTGACCCCCACAGCAAGCACCACGGCGTCGGCCCTATACACGGACTCCTCCGTAACTACCTTCTCAACCCTTTCTCCACCCTCAAAGGCAACAACCCTCTCGTTAAGCCTAAGGTCGACACCGTTCCTCCTGAGCTCCTCCTCAACCGGCTTAACCACATCTCCATCCATGTTGGGAAGTACGTGGGGAAGCATCTCCACCAAGGTCACCCTTTTGCCAGCCTTAACCAGCCCCTCAGCAACCTCAACCCCTATATAGCCGCCACCCACAACCACGATTCTTTCAACCCTCTCCAACGCCTCCTTGAGCCTTATACCATCCTCAACATTCCTCAACGTGTATATCCCATGTAGATCAATGCCGTCTATCGGGGGTTTCACCGGTTTGGCGCCGGTTGCTATGGCGAGCCAATCCCACTCCCATACCTTCTCCTTACCCCCCTCAACCACAGTCACAGTTCTTGCAGAAGGATCTATATTAGTTACCTCTGCATGAAGGTGAACATCTATGTTTCTCTTTTCCTTAAAGAACTCAGCCGTGTAGTATACTAGCTTATCCGAGGAATCTATCTCCCCGCCCACATAGTATGGGAGCCCGCATGGCGCATAGCTCACGTACCCGCTTCTCTCGAAGACGACGATATCCAACTCGCTTCTCAGGCGCCTCACCCTAGAAGCGAGGCTCATGCCCGCGGCTCCACCACCAATGACAATAAGCCTCTCAGCCATGGCTAGGAAGATGAGTGTGTGGTGGAAGATAAGGATTACCATGTGCCTACTTATTCGAAGGCAGCTATTATTATGAGGATGGCTGGGATTTGAAGCGTTAGGGATAACGCCAGGATGGCCATCCAGCCAAACTGGTAGATATACCCTATGACAGCCCCCGCGACGAGCCACGAGAGCCCATAAGCTGTGTTGAAGATGCCGTAGGCCGTCCCCCTAACGGAGATGTCGGAGAGGTCGGCGACAGCAGCCCTCATCATCGTTTCATGCATGGAAACGACAACTCCAAGCACTATTGCTGCCAGGATCAGACCGAATAGCCCCGCGTTAAACGCGGCTAGTGGAATCAATGGTGTTAGGAGGAAGCACAGTGCGAGCGTCCTCAACCCATGCTTATCATAGAGTAGCCCCGAGGGTATTGCCATCGCGCCATCAACCCCCATCGCTAAGAGGTAGAGCGCCGGAATGAGGTATTCGGGCAGAAGGCCGCTTTCTCCGGCCCGGTAGAGCAGGAGGGGGGCCGACATGAATCCGGCAACGCTCAGGGATGCGGCGATCAAGTACCTCCAATATTGGGCAGAGATTTTACCCTTGGCGGTGCCCTTCCCGCTGGGCGGCTCCAGGGGCTCTGGATACACCTTGTAGATGATGTATAGTATCAGGAGGGCTACTAGGGCGGGGAGTAGTAGGAGCAGGAAGAATGCCCGGTAGCTGTTGGTCAGGTATAGGGTTAGAAATGCTATGAGAGGGCCGACGAGCCCGCCCACCTGGTCCAGAGCCTCATGCACGCCGAACCCCTTGCCCCTTCCAACGGAGGAGACGGCGGAGGAGAGAAGGGTGTCTCTCGCAGGAGTCCTGATAGCCTTTCCGAGCCGCTCAAGTATTATTAGGAGGGCGGCAGCCTCCCATCTTCCGGCGAGGGCTAAGAGGGGTACAGTGAGCAGGTTAAGGATGTATCCCAACGCCGTGAAGAGCCAGTACCTCCCTGTGACGTCCGCGGCCCTTCCGAAAATCAGTCTGAGTGCGTACCCCACGAACTCCCCGGCTCCGGTTATGGAGCCCACTATAAAGCTGCCTGCACCGAGAAGCATGAGGTAGGTCGGGATAACTCCCCTAGCCCCCTCATAGACGATGTCGGCGAATAGGCTTACAAGCCCGAAGAGGAGTATGATGAGGAATGCCTCCCTCCTAGAGCCCAACTCCCATCATCCCATCCGAGTTAGGTTGACCCTAACCTAATTACCCTAATCCTCCTCGGCATTGAAACCTAATAAGGGTGTTCTGCATCTATTATTCTTGACATGCCCGTCTTTGAGAGGACGTCGTTTCTAGAGATATGGGTGGATGGCAAAAAGTACGACCATGACATAACGCTCCATGTCGATGGAAGGATAACTAGGAGGAGGAAGGAGCTTTCAAAGCCCTTTGCAGTGGGACATACGCCTGTAGCCCCCCCGGAGCTGGAGGAGATCCTGAGGGAGAATCCCGAGGTTGTCGTTATAGGGAATGGGCAAGCCGGGGCCATGCCGGTTCCAAGGAAGACCAGGAGGCTGGCGGCTGAGAGGGGTGTTGAGCTTATTGTGGCTAGAACGCCGGAGGCCCTGAAGATACTTAATCGGCTGATTAACGAGGGCAGGAAGGTTGCGGCAATCCTGCATATAACCTGTTAGTAGATGGGTTCCTCCTGGTGTTCGCCCCAAACCTCCCTTAGAACACCGCTTATTTCTCCCAGCGTAGCCCTGGATCTCACAGCCTCTATTATGGGCTCAACGATGTTTACATCCTCCCTTGACGCCGCCCTCCTCAGCTCGTCCAGCGCCCGGCCGACCTTGACGGGATCCCTCTCCTCCCTATACCTCTTAAGCCTCTTAACCACCCTGTCCCTCACCGCGTCGTCCACCCTGAGTATCTCCATGGGCTGCAGCCATCCCTCCTCAATATACATGTTTACGCCAACAACCTTTATCTCCCCGCTGTCAACCATCCTCTGGTAGCGGTATGCGCTTTCTGCTATGAGTCTTTGTGGGTATCCTTTCTTTATTGCTTCTATCATTCCTCCCATGTCCTCGATCCTGTATATTATCTTCCAGGCCTCCTCCTCAACCCTATCAGTAAGCCACTCAACAAAATAACTACCAGCAAGAG
>WAQG01000137.1 GCA_015520395.1 Candidatus Geoarchaeota archaeon | reverse complement strand
TTTTTAGATTGGTTTAGTTAAAACTAAATGTAATAGGCGCATTACAACAATTAAGTTAGCCATATTTATTACTTAAATCAAAATTATTATAACCCTTATGGCGTTTAAGTTTTTAAACCTGATCCGGATTTCTACGTTGGGGACATGCTGATGAGGCCCGAGGTTAACGTTCATGGCAGAATAGCTGGTTTAATGAATGAATATATGAGGGAGATTGGATCTAGTGTAAGGCTTCTGGTTCAGTTGGTTGAGAAGCTTGTGTCTGGTGATTATGAGGGGTTGGGCAAGCTTTACAAGCTCATGGAGGAGGCCGCGGAGAGGATAGACCAGGCGAAGCGTAATGTCATGGACTATATAGCTGAGGTTTCCCCCCTCATGCTTGAGAAGGATAACTGGGTAAGGCTGGTTTTGAATATAGAGAGCGTTTCAGATTATGCGGAGGGGGCTGCAACAAATATTATAATCCTTTCGAAGAAGCTCGATGAGAAACTGCCTGGAGCTGTGTCTGAGGGGTTAAGTCAGATTTCGTCTAAGGCCTTAGAAACCTATGAAGCATTAAAGGACGTGATCCTAACCTTATCAACTAGACCTGTCCTTGTGCTTCAGAGTTATAGGAGAGTTGAGGAGCTTGAAAGGGAGGTCGATAATATTCAAAAGGATCTGAACGTTAGGATTGCTGAGTCTAACATGCCGCTTCCAGTGATACTGCTGCTTAGAGATATTGTCGCACAAATAGAGGATATGACCGACCTAATGAAGCGGGCTATGGATGAGGCAAGGATTGTGGCTATACAGGTCAGCTAAATTAAGCGGAGCTTTCTCAAAAACTCCAGAATAGCTGAGCCCCTCTTCCTGCCCTTCTTCTCCCGACTTCTTCTTCCACTCATTACCTCATGCATATATTGAACCCTCGGGTTTGTGCTGTGTTCTCGCGCTTTTGAAAGCAAAAAATACAACTCATCTTTATTTGCGTAGTCTAGGGGCTCCCCCACTCGTCCGGATTTGTTCCATCGTGCATAAAGCCTATCAAGTACAGCAGCCACTTCTGGGTCTCCATAGAAGCTTGCCTTAACCAGATTGTTGCGGGATTCGTCTATAAGCCTGTAGATCTCTCTTTTAATCCTCTCTACGTTCATATTTATCCTCCTCGACCGCAACTAAGAAGTAGCCGACATACCCACAGTCCTTACAATAATATTGCTGGGGGACTAGCCAGCCGAATCCATGCAGCCTCTTGACATTCTTGCTTCCACATCTGGGGCAGACAAGGACGCCTTTTAAGGGGCCCCTCCTGGCGTTTTTAAACAGGGCTTTTAGTCCCTCGAACAACTATTCCACCACTATGTTCTCTTCGGGGTAGCCCATCTTTATAAGTAGCTCCTTTACCCGGAATCTATGGTCGCCCTGAAGCACGGCCATGCCATTCTTATAGGTCCCACCGCACGCGAGGATGCTTTTAAGCTTTTTCACCGTCTCCTCCGCACTATTCTCGTCAAGCCCCTCTATTATCGTCACTTCTCGACCCCATCTGCGCTTCTCGAGCCTTATTTTTATCCTCCTAACCTCCTTCTCCAACGTCTCAATTATCGTATCCATGCTCAGTATGTCGTCGACGAACTCTCCAAACTCGTCCAGGCTCTCCACCATGATGTCACTTTATCTATCAAACGAGCTAGGTAAATACTTTTCGTCGTGCATCCCACAAAGTTTAACTATGATGGATGTAACCTCGCTGAAAGATCCGACAACAGCCGTGGCTCCATGAGACACAAGCATGTTCCTCGACATGTGCTCACCGCACACCCCAACGGTCAAGACGCCCGTCCTCCTGGAGAGGGCGACATCGCTTTTATAGTCGCCAATAACAACCACCTCATTCGGCGAAACCTTCCACTTCTGGATTATCGCCCAAACCAGAGGCGCCTTAGAAAACATGTCGTCTTCCGTTCCAAGCCCATGCAACCCTGTATACACCTCGTCTATTAGATCAAGCAGGCCCAAGGCTTTCAGCTCTCCTTCAACGAACTCCCTGGGAACAAGCCTTCCCGTAACGACAACCACCTTAAGGCCTAGCTTCCTTAGCTGCCTCAGGGTTTCAGGCACGCCCGGAATTAATGAAACCTCGTCTAGAGGTCCATGATAGCTCTTTAGAAAGTCAATCCAGAATTGCGGCCTTATGTCTTTCGGTATGAAGATGTCAAGCCTATCCTCCCTGTATCTTTTAAGGAACTCGTCGTAGCTCGGGGGAAGGAGCCCTATTTTCCTGAGACCTTCACAAAAAACTCTGTAAAAACGGGGGAGCGTGTCTATTATAGTCTGGTCGAGATCGATTATTGCAAGCTTTAGTCTGCAGCTAGTCAACCAACTACACCTTGAGACCAAAGGGCTTGCCAGAGTCGAGGATCTCTTTGGGTACCTTCTCTCTCCACCGCTCTAGAAAGCTCCTCTCCCTCTCCCTTTCATCATCCCTGAACCTATACTCGTCTGGAAGCATAATCGGTATCTCCTCCATGATCGGATACCATCTTCCGCACTTTGGGCATATCAGCATGCCCGAGACAATTTCGGTTTTAACGCAAGAGCGGCAGTCAAGCTTCTCCGCATCTATTTCCTTAATCATTCTTCCATGAAGCCCGCAGTAATCTCTACAGTATGGCGTCTCCTCAGGTAGGATCTTATACTCATACTGCTTCGTCTCGAATATCAATAGCTTTAGAGGCCATCCCTTACACTCCGGACATGCCAGGATGTCGAGCAGCCTGTACTTCAACCCTTACCACCATTACCATGAACGAGTAACGGTAAAAAATATTCATCGGCTAGGTGATTCAAATACTGGATGATGAAACGACGGTCTCCAGACCTTTTATGGAATGAAGACGACCGAGACATCTGACGCAAAACCTAAAAACACATACACAGTAACCATTAGTGGGCCCCGGTAGCTCAGCCCGGCAGAGCGCCTCACTGGTAATGAGGAGGTCCCGGGTTCAAAGCCCGGCCGGGGCTCCACACCACTAAAATTGGTAAATTTATAAGCCCAGGCAGGTTTTGTTGATGGAGAGGCGACCGCCGTGAAGCCCGAGCACCTGATCAGCATACTCATACTCATCATTGGTGTCCTGATAATAGGTTTTGCAGTGTTGGGATACCCCGGACATAGACCCCCTGAAACACCCCCTGTAACCTATGAGTATCAAGTCAAGGTCATGGATTATGGTGGGAGGAGCTTGCCCAGGCTTAACGCTACTTTAACCACGGGCAATAAAAGCTTCGTTGGAAGCTACTCGAACGATACCGGCTACTATGTATTCAGGGTTAACGCTACCGGAAAGTACAGGCTTCTCGTGTATTCGGCTGAGGGCATAAAGCTTGTCGAAAAATACGTGATGATCGACATGAATAAGACGGAAGACCTGAAGCTGGACGTCCAACCGATGTCCCTTAAACTCGAGGTAAACATGACAGGCGTTATTGAGCCCCTCAACTATGGGGTTAAGTTCGTGTTATATAATTTGACGAGTAATGAAAAGGTTTTTGAGGGTGAGCTAGGGCCGGGCAATGGGTCTGTAAGTATCTCGGCTCTGCCCTTCGGGAGATACAAGGTTGAGGGCTTCTGGCATACTATAAAGGTTGTTGAGGACGTTGTAGAGGTTAATGGAAGCAGTGAGGAAATGGTATACACTGTTGATGGACGTAGGGTCACCTTGGCGGTCTGGGATCAAAACGGCTCCCCTGTGGCGGAGGCGAACGTGAAACTCTACTATGAGGGGCGTAGAATAATCCTCGGCCGCACCTCGGTGGAACGGAATACGGTTAACGTCACGCTTCCAATAAGAACCTATGATGTTTACGTGGAGCTTCGAGGAATAAACACTACCATAATAGAGGGGAGACGCCTGGATCTAGCCTCTCTTCAGGGCGACGCATTTAACATAACTATTGGCGTCGTAAATGCGTCTCTCAAAGTCCTAACGCCTGAGGGCGAGCCAGCCGTAGGCTACTTCTTCTATGTGAGGGGTTTGGAGAAGATCGACTCGGGGAGGCTTGGAGAGAATGCCACGGTGGAGCTGTCCAATCTTCCATCGGGAGGTTGGATTGTTGTAACGGTACGTAGAGGCGATATCCTGGCTCTGAACCAGACGGTCAGTCTACCGGAATACTCTGCGGTCTCGGGCGTCTATAACATTACTTTAAGGATAAGCTACGTGGACGTGGAGTTCAGTGTCATGGATCTTAAAGGCCTTAGCCCAAGCTCAAAAATAAGGTTGTACGTCGTTGATGAACTGTCTGGAAGGGTCCTTGGTGAGTATAATGAGGCGTCAAGGACGATCAGGCTCACCCCGGGCGTATATAGGTTCTATGTGTTTGCTGAGGCTCCGGACGGCACGATGAGGCTGTCCCTCCAAGAAAGCTTTGCGGTTCCGTTTAACCGAACATCGCCGATAATTCTAAGGATACCCGTAGGCCTATCGCTTAATGTGGAGCTCATCGGCGGGTCGGGAGAGATAAAGCTATACTATGTTTCAGCCGAAGGCAAAAGGACCCTTGTAGGTTCTTCGAGTAGCGGTAAACTGACCCGCAGCGGCCTTATGGCAGGAAAATACATAATTGACATAAATAATGGTCAAGTTCTGAAGTACATAGTGCTTAGGAATGACGAAACTATTAAAATACCGCTTCAGGGCGGCCCTAGCAGCTATATCCTGGATATAGCCCGTCTAATCATTTACATAGCAATAGTCATGGCGCTGCTCTACCTGATCTATAGGTTTTACAGGAGCGCTGGGGGTAGTAGCTAGGGTGTCATTTGAGCTACTGGATTTTCTCATCGAGAAAAAGTCCCCTCCTTTCTATGGACTCGAACTCAACCGCGAGACCGCCCGGTTTATTCTTGTTGGATATCCATTTGATGGAACTACATGGCAAAGACCAGGGGCGAGGTTCGGGCCAGCTGCCGTGAGGATGGCTTCGATCGGGTTGGAGGAGTATAGCCTGAGAACTAGGCTCTCCATCAAAGACCTTAAAATACATGATGCAGGAGACCTTCAGGTACTTCATGGAGATCCCCATCAAACAGGTAGAAGGCTGGAGGAGGTTGTTAGGGAGATAGTAGATAATGGAAAGATTCCAGTAGTGGTTGGGGGCGAACACACTGCCACACTTCCTGCAGTCTCAGCAATCTCTCCGGATCAGGTGGTTGTGTTTGACGCCCACCTTGACTTAAGGTTTGAGTGGCCGCCTGGCGTAAAGCTTAGCCACGCAACGGTCATGCGAAGGGTAGCCGAACGTATAGGTGTTGAGAACATCTTGTTTATCGGCTCCAGAGCGTACAGCCACGAAGAGCTAGAGTATCTTGGGAGAAGGGACGTTCTAATATTAGATCCTATGCTCATAAGAGCTGATCCTGGGAGGTTGGCAGCTATGATAGAGGATAGGTTGAGAGGAGCTGAAACTATCTATGTTTCGGTGGACATAGACGTTCTGGAGCCGGGCATAGCACCCGGAGTCAGCGATCCTGAACCCTGCGGGCTATACCCCCACGAGCTCTTCAACATCCTCTTCAAAGTCGTAGACGGCCGTTTAGCAGGATACGATGTGGTTGAGGTCTCGCCCCCCAATGACAAGGGTGGAGTAACAGCTTACTATGCAGCGAAGCTAGTATCAGAGATTGCGGCCTACGCCATATACAAGTTGGGCCGCTAGATCGCCCTTATCATCTTCGCAACCCTCCTCCTAGGCTTGTAAAGAACCTTGTAGCTGCAGTGTCTACACTTGTACTCGATCCCCAAGTAACCAGCCGAGACCTTAAGCTCCCCTCTCTTCATCCTCCTTCCACACCGCATGCAGACATACTCAATCTCATCGTCGGCCTCAGCCATGGGGATTTCAGCCAAAGGTTTTTCACCACAAGCATCAATGATAAGGAGGGATATAGTCTTTATCCCACCAGAAGTTCCGTTTCTCGAGGGGGCGTATCCGCGGTGATCTGTAAGCTCTGCAAGAAAAGGGAGGCTGAAATTATCCTCCCATACGCAAGGCTAGCTTTGTGTCCGGAGTGCTTCAGAAATTTCTTTATTAGGAGGGTTAAGCGGACGGTGGAGGAGTTTAAGATGTTCCGACCCGGCGAGCTCGTGGGAGTTGCTGTTTCTGGGGGGAAGGACAGCGCCGCACTCCTACATGCACTTAGAATAGGGTTCCCACAGCAGCCTATTGTGGCGATTCACATAAACCTTGGAATTAAGGGATATTCGTCGGATTGCGAGAGAAAGGTTGAGCGTCAGGCGGAGATCGCAGGGGTGAAGCTCCTAGTCTACGATCTGGAGGCTGAGGAGGGGTATACCATAGATTCGTTTTCCAAGACCCGCTGGAGGAGAAGGATGTGTGCCGTTTGCGGGACTATCAAGAGGCATGTATTGAACATGGTTGCCCACAGGGAGGGCGTGAAGGCGCTTGCAACCGGCCACAACCTCGAGGATACCTTAGAGGTGATGTACAAGCTGTTTCTCTCAGGGGATTTTAAGCAGCTTGCAAGGCTATACCCCACCCTCCCCTCGACACATCCAAAGCTCGTTAGCAGAATAAAGCCCCTGGTAAGGACCCCCGAGCATGAGGCCCTTCTCTACACTGGATACTCTGAGATACCGGTTAGGGAGGCGTCGTGTCCCTACAGCAATAAGCCTATTGTGGATAGGGTAAAGCGATGGCTGGATGAGGAGGAACATAAGAGCCCGGGCTTCAAGTACAGGCTACTCTCATCATTCCTAAAACTAACAAGGATTATTAGGGCAAGCCTTGAGGAGAAGGGGCCAAGACTAAACCTCTGTAGGGTGTGCGGGTACCCCACTAGTGGTGAGGTCTGCGCAAAGTGCAGAGTTGCCAGCCTTGTCTCACCAGGATTCAGGGTGTAGGATTCAGACGGCTGCCACTTCATCATCCCAATGAGCGGTCCGAATCCGGTCTATCCACATCTAACTAACTATGTTTGCCACAGGAATTTAACCCTGGCGACCGAGCCGTGATTCTCAGTCGTCACACTTAGGGGTGGGGCATATGTTTTGTAACAGCTCTAAGCGCTAGCTC
>WAQG01000136.1 GCA_015520395.1 Candidatus Geoarchaeota archaeon | reverse complement strand
TTCGTATACTCTTCTAATAGAGTATTTCAGGTTCTGGTAGCTGGAGAACAGACCTATAAAGAAGGCGACACCGAGGGTCACGATGAGTATCGCGGCTGCGAACTTTAACTTGTTGAAACGTATGTCGCGGATCAGCTTCTTCCATAGCATCGACATACCCTGCTCACCAGCTTATCTCCATAGGATCGGCTGGGTTCTCGACACGGTGTTCCTCCACTATTCTCCCGCTCCTCAGCCTGATCACCCGGTCTGCTATCCGTGATATCGGCGTGTTGTGGGTTACAAGTATAACGGTTTTGCCATAATCTCTATTGACCCTTCTAAGTATGGCAAGTATTCTTCTACCGGTCTCGAAGTCCAGCTCGCCAGTAGGCTCGTCACATAGGAGTATAGGAGGATTCTTAACCAGGGCTCTAGCTATGGCCACCCTCTGTTGCTCGCCGCCACTGAGCTGTCCCGGGAAGTGGTCCAACTTATCCCCTAGGCCAACATCCTTAAGGACTTCAACAGGGTCCAAGGGGTTGTCGACCAGTTCTGCCGCTAGCTTCACGTTCTCGAGCGCTGTAAGCGTAGGTATCAGGTTGAAGAACTGGAACACAAAGCCTATGTAGCGTCTTCTAAATTCCGTAAGCTCGTTTTCAGGCATAGATGACACTTCCTTCCCATCAACAATCACCTTACCCTTACTGGGCTGATCTATACCGCCCACCAGGTTGAGAAGCGTGGTTTTACCGGAGCCGCTTGGCCCAACCACTACGACAAATTCTCCCTTCTCAATGCTTAAGTTAACATCCTTCAACGCATAAACCATACCCGCTCCCATTGGGTAAGCCTTGGTAACGTTCTCTAATCTTATCAGACTAGGCATTGGCCCTACACCTGATATAGTACGGTATCCGGCACCGTATAAAAATTTAGTACCGGTCCAAAGTTTTTCGTAGCCCCGTATTCTCTGGATGGCCCAAGCCGGATCAGAACCATACCAAGCTTTATGAGTGTATACGCTTTTTGTTAAGGTGTTCCCTAAGACGACGTTGATAAGGGGGTGGCACCCCACAATCACGGAGCTGGGGGTTCCCCTGACAGCCCGCCCAATAACAGATGAGCCCGAACAAAGCGAGGAATGATAAACCGCACATACTTAAACATACAAGTATATGAGGAGAGAAACCCACATGCACGGCCTGCCTCTACTTTACCTAGTCCCCTACAGCTACTAAAACGTCAAGCGAAGCCCTTACAGCCACACGTGTTGCATTGGAGAGCCTCCTCGAACTATAACCGTTGACCCACATGCCGTCATGTCTGAGTTCGTCGGAGATCGCTATCGCCACGGCGAGGTCTACTCCCCTATACTCGGCTACGGTCATGAGGGCTGAGGCCTCCATGTCGACAGCCTTCACGCCTAGACGATGGTAATCGATAACCTTGTCGAGGGTCTCCCTGTAGGGGGCGTCGATGCTCCAGAAAACGATGTGCCTTGCGGTGTATCTTTACCCGCCACTCCAATCTACAAACTCCTCCGCACGGTAGTTACTAGGCTTACCAGCCACACTCTCTATCTCCCGCTGCTCTTCTTCGTCGACAGCTGGCAATAGCTCGACCAGAGCCTCGAGAAGAGCCCTCTTAACCTCCTCTCGCACAATCTTCCGAAGCTCCTCAACAGTAATAGCCAAGACAGCTCACACCTCTCATAGCTAAGATCCTGTCCCTTAGCCTTATAAATCTCCTTAGACAACAGCACCTCTCCAGCACACTGCACACAGCCAGAACAAGGACAAGTAGAATTTACGTGAGAGTTTATGTGGCGGGCCCGCCGGGATTTGAACCCCGGACCACCGGCTCCGGAGGCCGACGACATAAAACCACGTTTGAGCAGAAACCGTTAGATAGAAACACGCCTCATAAGTGATAATCATTATGGGTGTCGATAGGTATGGTCTGGAGACACTTTTGCGGCTGGCTCTTCTCCTTAGCCGTACTATTGCCACTGGACAAGATTTATTAACTATGTGGGTTTTGTGGGTTATATGGGTGTTTTGGGTTGAGTGTTGTTGTTATTGATGATAGGGGTAGAATAGTTATTCCCAGTAAGCTTAGAAAGAGGCTCAGGATAAAGAGGGGAGATACCTTCATAATTGTTAAACTCAGAGATGACCTGCTTGTTTTGAAGAGAGTGGACATTGAGAGGCTGGTTAGGGATATAGCTGAGGAGGTGGCAAGGGCCGGGCTGAAACTAGGGGAAGTAGAGCGGGAAATAGAGGAGGAGGCCAATAAGTTTGCGGAAGAAAAGATTCATGGTTGACACAAATGTGTTTATTGCAGCTTTCAAATCAGGATATACGGCCACGACGGAGCTCCTCTTAAGATTACTACTAGATCCTGAGGTAGAGCTAATAGCAGACGACGTGTTGCTCAGGGAGTACGAGAAGTGGTTCAAAATCCTCTCCGCGAAAATACCCAAGATACGGAGACAAGCCGAACTCCTATACTCCCTAATACAAGCCAAGATTAAGATGGCGCTCCCTGGCAAAAATGATATCGACAGGATCAAGCCATACATGCCGGAGACCGAAATAGCCGATATGTATCACGCTGCAACATGCCTGAAGACAAACTCCATCCTCATAACCAATGACAAAGACTTCCAGGAATTAGCAAAGCAAGGAATAGTAAAGGTATGGAC
>WAQG01000135.1 GCA_015520395.1 Candidatus Geoarchaeota archaeon | reverse complement strand
CTCGCGGCCATAGAGAGGGATCTTGAAACACTCCTCTCGATGGTTAACGGGATACCCCTCATAATGTCCTGTGCGGGCCCTGGGACTGACCATACCCTTAAAACGACCCTGCGCCTCTTAGGCGTCGTTGCGCGCAGGCTTGGGTTGAGGCTTGATGTGTATGTTGTGAGTGGGGAGATAGAGAAGCGGTACTTGCTGGAGAGGCTTGAGAGGGGTGTGAGGGTCAGGAGGGCTGTTGAGACGCCCCACCTATCCGAGTACCTGACCTTCAGTGATGTGAGGGAGGCGGAGCGGGTGGTTGGGCAGATGGGTGTAGAGCCGATAATAAGGGGGCTGGAGTCCGGGGCGGACGTAATATGTACCGGGAGGGCCCTCGACACGGCGCTCTTCGCGGCGTACCCCCTGATGATGGGTTATGATAAGGGTTTGGTGATGCATATGAGTAAGATTCTTGAGTGTGGAGCCCTCTCAGCCGAGCCTCCCACATCGGCCGATGGGATGTTCGCCATACTTGAGAAGGACTACTTCATAGTGTTTCCCACAAACCCGAGGAGAAGAGCAACCGTAGACTCGGTGGCCGCCCACTCGTTCTATGAGCGAGACGACCCCACCCGGGAATGGGGGAACGACGGCTACCTAGACCTTTCTCAAGCCGTTTATGAACAGTATGATGATAGAAGCGTTCTTGTCTCTGGTGCCAGGTGGGTTCCATCCGGCACATATACCGTGAAGATCGAGGGAGCGAAGTTTGTGGGCTATAGGGCCATCATGGTGTGTGGAGCAAGGGATCCGAGGTTCATCTCAAACATAGATGAGATAATTGAGGATGTCCGGAGGCGGGTTGCCAAGCATCTCGGCCCTCCCTCGGAGCTGGGCTATGAGCTGCACTTTCACCTATATGGGCGAGACGGCGTCCTCGGCCCGCTGGAGCCCGTCCCCAACCTCCTACACGAGCTGGGGATTCTGGTGGAGGTTGTCGCGAAGAACCGGTCCACTGCTAGGGATGTGTGCTCCTATGTCAGGTCGCTCCTCTTCCACATCGACCACCCCGAGCTTAGGGGGCTGGCCGGAAACCTTGCCTTTCCCTTCAGCCCCATGGTTCTGGATGCCGGAGAGGTCTACACCTTTAACATCTACCATCTCCTCCCCCTCGAGGATCCATTAGAGCCGTTCAGGTCGAGAATGCTGACCCTGGGGGCTGGATAGACGTGCGTCTTGCCGAGGCTGCCAAGATAGTTAGGAGCAAGATAGCGGGCCCATTCATCCTAACAATAGACATATTCCTTTCCAGTAGGGAGCTGTATGAGGAGGTTAAGTCGAAGCGTCTCATAAACCCCGAAGTCGTTGCAGCGGTGTATCGGGTGGATGCAAGGCTGATTAGAGTGGCTTACTACGACCAGGTTCTCGGAATAAAAGTTTCAATGCCCGTTGAGAAGCCGCCGGGTGAGGCCGGGTGCAGGGACATCTATGGGGCCCAGCAATACATTCCACTACTTGGCCTTGAGATCCCGGTTAGCCGGGCTCGACGTGGACAACCACGTCCTCAACATTAGGGATCAGGTTCCTAATTTTCCTCTCAACTGCATGGGCTAATTCGTGGGCCTCTGAGACCGTCACCCCACCATCTATCACTAGGTGAAGATCTATGAACAGCTTGCCCCCCATCTCCCTGGCCCTAACCTCATGGCACTCCTTAACCCCCACAACGCTTAAAGCAGTCTTCCTCAGCGCCTCTTCTAGAAGCGGGTCTGGCATTTTATGCGTTACTATGCCATAAAGCCTCCTTACATTCATTAAAGCGGCTAGGTACATAAGCACGCCCACCCCCATGGCGACTATAACATCGTAAATATGGGTAAATCTAACCGCTAGAAAAACCCCACAGAGAACAGCCAACGACTCGACGAGGTCTATAGCTAGGTGTGAGCTCTCGGAAAGGATAGCAACACTTCCCCTCCTCCTGCCATAAACCCTGAAAAGCGTAAAGGACGCAGCGAGAGTGGCCGTGGAGATAACAGCGTAGAGAATGGCTTCCTCTGCAACCACATGAGGATGCTCTGCGCCAAGTATGGCTAGCACAATTATCAAGGTTCCAAGGCCTACCAGGAAGAGGGACAGGAGAAGGGAGGAGAAGTCCTCCAAGCCCCAGTGCCCATACCTATGCTCCTTGTCTGGCGGGAGCTTCGACCTAACGTGGAGATAATAGGCCATGCTCATTGTTGTAACATTTATCATTGAGTCGAGCCCATCGGCAACCAGCGCGAGGCTCCCGGAAAGCCCACCCCCAACTATCTTGAGGAGTGATGCAGCGGCTATTAGAATTATGGGCGCCCAGATCATTACCCAATAGGCATAAGGCTAGGCATGATATATAAACTGGCATGAGGTAAAGTTCACGATGAGGCTTCTGATCAGGAAAAAACACCTTAGGCTGATTGTCGAGAGGGCTTTAGGATCCGATGTAGAGGTTGTAGGCTTCCTTATAGGGAGGGCTGTGGAGGAGGGGGTTGAGGTCGCAGAGCTGGTATTTGCTGAGAACGTTGAAAGGTCACCAACCCGCTTCAGAATTGAGGGGGAGGACGTTTATAGGGCTATCCGGACAGCCGAGGAGAAGGGGCTCGAGATCGTGGGGATCTTCCACTCCCACCCAGCACCACCCGCCCCAAGCAAACTTGACATGGAGGGAATGAAGCTCTGGCCTGTCACCTGGCTCATAGTGGATTCCCGAACCGGAGACTACGCAGCGTGGCTTCCATCAGGAAGACTCGTAAGGATTGTTACGAGGCAAGATTAAAGCTTTATATGCTAAGAATCTACCTAGCATGTGCTCGACGAAAGACTTAGCGGTGAATATGGCGAAGCCTTCAGGCTCCTTCTGAAAGGCCTCAAGTCTATGGACAGGGAGGTTATTTCGGTCGCCCTGCTGGGCAGCGTCACTAGGGATGATTTCACGCCGGGATGGAGCGATCTGGACGTCCTCGTTGTCGTTAGGAGCAGGAAGGCCGCAAGGAAGGTTAAGGAGTTGAGTGAGGCAATCAACAAAAAGTTCCATCCCGTCGCTAAGGGGGCCCCGATCCTGAGCCTCTGGATAGACACGTATCCCGATGTCCTAAACTGGTTTGGGCGAGGGTGCGAGTACTACAACACTGTGAAGAACTACATACATGTCCAGGGCGAGGATCTTAGAACAAAACTGAAAGAGCCATCCTGGGAAGAAGTACGCGCATCTATAGCTGCATTTCTAAAGGAGCTCAAAAATGTGATGAGCAAGGTCGAGAAGACCGAAGCCTCGCAGATCGGTGCTCTGGGAATAGCATCTATACTCTTCCCAACAATAAGGTTCTACTTATGCGCGAAGGGTGTGCCTACAGCCTCAAAAACTGAGATGATACGTGTAGTTAAGAGCCGTGGGCTTCTAGATAGTGAGGGAGTCGCAGTTTTGGAGAAGCTTTATGCCTGCGTGAAGGAGGGGAGGCAGGAGACCGAGCCATGGGTTCTCAGAAAGGCTCTGGAGATAATAAAATCCGTGCAGGAGGAGCTAGAGAGGGCCATAAAATAGGATCTTCCTCTTTGCAGTTGGCTATGCCGCTCTCAGCTGGGCCTCCGCCTATAAAAGTACCTCCATGCTATAAACACGGCTATCAGAACTACTACTGGCAATACTAGGATTACCGCTGTGTGAAGCCTCGGCAGGCCCATGAACGTTTCGTCTAAGGTTACGTGTAGCAGGTTTTGGCCGGAGCTCAGCAATACCGTTACCTCTGTCTTAGCCGCTCTTATTGCGATCAGCCTATAGCTTCCCGGAGGCAGCTGCTCAAAGACTGCTCGACCCATGTTGTTGGAGACTGCTGTGAGCACGTGTCTGCCTGACTCGTCGATGAGTGTTACGT
>WAQG01000134.1 GCA_015520395.1 Candidatus Geoarchaeota archaeon | reverse complement strand
TCTTAGCCTCCGACCCCCCTCCCTTAGATCCACCGCCACCTCCCTCTTTAGAGGCGTATTCGACCGCTAAGAGGAGGTATCTATAGCTGGTCGGGGAGGTGTTCAGTGAGGTTGCCAGGAACCTTAGTATCAGGGCCTTGGCCACGTTCGCAAGTATGGGGATGTTCGTGGAGAAGCTGACCGGCTCGCCCTTCAGGAACATGTTATTGAGCTCCTTGATGACCTCGCTAGCCTTCGGCCCGGCTATCACCCCCTCTATAAGGAACTTGAAGGGGTCTCTTCCCATATCCTGGAGGACGTTGGCCTGGGAGCCCAGGAGCCTATGCTCAGCAAACTTTCTCCCGCCATAAATCACGATCCTCATCACTCCCCTAACGGACTTTATCTTGCCATTCTCATCCACATCTCTCTTCACAAGCTCAAAACCGCCGAGGGCAACCTCCGTACCCCTAGCCATACTCCCAACCCCCATAATACCTCCTTATCTGATCCCTCAGTATCCTGGCAAGCCTCCTCTCAAGCTCCTCCAACTCAACCTCCCCACCCACAACCTCAACCCCAATCGATGGGTGAAGCTCCCTCTCAACAACTACAGGGGACGGCCTCAGCAACGGGCCTGAAAGGTCTGTTAGCACGGGCGCCTGCATTACCCGGGGCATCTCTGGAGCTTGCTCCTCCACACCCGAGTACCTCGGGGACTCCAAGATGCTTGTCTCGACAACAGTCGAAATCCTTTCATAGTGCACGATGTGAAGCGACGACGCCGCAGGCCCAACATAGTGCAACCCGTGAAGACCGGGCGCCAGATCTGTTACCAAAGGTTCTCTCGGAAGACCGAGCCTAGCGATAACCTCGGGCAGGAGTGCCAAACCAACCGCCGGGGCTCTGAGGATGGGAGCCCGATATAGGGTTATGTCCACTAGCCCCTCCACCAGCTCTGCCGCCATAATAGCCTTAGACACAAACCCGGCAAAGCCTGACGAAAACAACTGTTGGGGAGGCGGCAACTCGAACTGGAGGAGTGCCTGGGTGGCGGCATCCAGCCTCAGGAAGGTGGAAGCCAGGGTGGCAAGATCCTTTGAAGCTTTGATCATGGAGGGCCTATAGGTAGGTAGGATGCCAGCTATGGTTAGGGGCGGCAGTGATGGGGTGGGAGCCTCAGAAATCCCCGGTGCGACGGCGGGTTCAATGCTTCTAACCCACCCCCCAACCTCCATCAAGGCTTTCAGGGCATACGGGGCTGCCGCAATACTCGTTACAGGTGCGAGAAGTGCTAATGGCTGCTCGGAGATCAGCTGCTCAAAGGGCTTTAAGGGGATCTTGGAGATGAGATGCCCAATGGAAACCCTGATAGACTTCGTAATCAGCCCTAAGTACTCTGAGGCCCGGGCCCCAAGGGGCTCCACGTATTCAGGGAGAATTGGGGGCATCCAGCTTAAGGCCTGCAAAGTTTCCTCGAGGGGGATTTTAACGGATTGCAGCGGAGTTTCGACCCATGGGTACGAGACAAGCGATGACCTGAGGATGAATGGCACTATGGCTGGCGGTTCGATCAAAACCACCCTAAACACATCAATGCCAGGAAGCTTTGATGGAAACCTGAATGTGGGCAGTCTTAGCTCGACTCCTGGTACGACCCTTACTATTCGAAGGAGCTGAGAAAACCTGATCCGCCCCAAGGGTAGCGACAAGGTGGGCAGGGGTAGTGGTACCCCATATTCTAGGAGACCTGGCAGCCTTGATAGCTCGCTCCTAACGAATGGTTGGGAGGGCGGAGGTGTTGCTAGAAGAAGCTCCTCAAACGCCTCCACTAGAGGAGCTATTTTAAGAGGTTCCGAATATTCACCGCCAAGTCCAGCCAAAGGAGGTGTCTTAACGGGGGGCAGCTGGATTATCGATACTTGTAGAGCCGGGAGGATATCCGAGATAGCTGTAAGTCTCTCAGTGATGGCTCCAGGGGTCACGCTAAGCCAAGTTGAAGGCTTCCAAGTTAAGGGGGCCATGAATGAGAGGCCCTTATCCACAAAAGCCTCTACCAACCATTTATGAAGTGCCATGTCGGAGAGGACTTCGGGAGTGAAGGTTAGGCTGGACGGCATCATGGCCGGCTCCACAGGCATTACCTCCATTAACGAAGGCTTGGGCATCTTAAGCGAGAAGATAGTTTCAAAGTATTGCTTCTTCAAGGCTGGGGAAAGGTTGTCTAAGAAATGTGCCCATTCCGCTGGAGGCACGCTTATTGGGAGAGTTCCTAAAGCCCACCCGGCAACCACTGCGTCCAGGGATGTGAGGAGAGCTGGACTTAGGGCATCACTGATGCTTATCCCCGGAGGCCCTCTAGGCAGTCTAACATATGGAAGTTTAAGCATATCTAAGCCGGGGGCCATAAGTCCGTAGAGTATGGGTTTCATCTTTGCGACGACCCTGTATGGTGGAAGAAAGCTAACGATTCCTTCAATAGCCCCGAAGCCTGGAGGCAATCTCCATGATTGTTGTGGCGGTGCTGGGACCCAACGCCACATCCACTTAAGCGGCTGGAATGCTGGCGGGGCTTCAAGGAGGGGCATTCTTGGCGGATACATATATTCCAGAAGAGCATCGAGGACTGATCTCACAACACTAAGAACCTCACTCCCAATACTCGTCAACGTCAGGTTGAGCTCGGTCATAAACTCGCTAAGCTGATCCCAAAGAGACCCAGCACTCATTCTTCCTCCTCCTCTTCGGTTATTACAATCCTGGTTATGCCCTGGGCCGCCAGCCTTGCCTGGGTTAGCTGCTCTACCCTGAGGGTGAGCGCGGCCATTAGGAAAAGTATTTGGTCTCTTGTCAGTTGGGATGGATGCTCAGCTAGCTTATACCCATAGTCAAGGCAGAGCGCCGCCAGCTCCATACCCTCAGGACTACGCACGAACCGCTCTACCGCTCTCCTTTTTTTCGAGCCTCAGCCTCACTCCTCACCACGCCGCTGATCTCCAGCACCTTCATCCCTATGAACTCGGGCACGCCGAACCTCATCTGCTCCAGCTCTTCAACTGTGAGCTTCGGGTCGACAAGCCCGATTGCTGCGGCGTGTCTGAGTAGTTCAAAGTTCTTTGAGAGCCCTATTTTGGAAAAGTCGGGGGTGCCATCCTCCCTCAGCGGGATCTCCCCTAGGAGCTCGAAGAGCTTTGTAAGCTCGCCGTCTGTGAGAGGTCTTATGACAACCTCGGCGTCGTATTCCTTTATGTAGAGGTTCACCCTCTTTCGGGCGCCCTCCAGTATGTCGCTTTTAGTCAGACGCTTAACCATCCTACTGCTCCCTCACCCTCGTGGCAGTAAACGTGTATATCGTTATACCGACACCGTTGGCATCCATGGTGAACGTCTTTTCCTCCAGGTAGCAGTCGTCAAAGGTTATCGTCTTTACAGTCGCTGGCCCCCTCTTAAGCTCCAGGACTAGCTGGAAGGGCTTCACGTCCTCCGGTTTGGCCAGCAGCATCTCATCAAACTTGGGATAGCTCGACCTCACCTTGAGAACCCCATAGACAAATATCGGGCCGTAGTCAACACCGATCCTCTCGTCGATCCCTATGTGGTGCACATTCCGCCTATTCCTAGTTATCTTAAACTCGATGGACTGAAGGCCCGGTATACTCTCCCCATCAACCTTCACGCTGCTCACATTCGCAGATATAATATAGGACATCCACCATCACCTCCCTAAGCCTCAACAGTTATAGTTGCATAGATGTAGTCCATCGCCCTAACGGGCCTCACCGCGACGTCAACCCTGACGATCCCCTGGGCGAAGTCGAGCTCCGAGCAGTAGACATCCACCATGAAGGGCGGCTTGGTTCCATCAACGCTGGGCACGATTGCACCGTCCCTCTCCATGGAGATTAGGAACTCCGTTATCTTCTCCCTCAGAGCTATACGCCCGCCTGGGCTATTAAGAGTGCCAATAAAGTTCTCAGCAACATTCTTAACACCCCTCACAGCCCTATCGGCAACCCTAATGACGCTGATCTGCTCACCACTCGTAGTAATACCCTTCACAACAATTATCCCCCGACCCCGCCTCGCATCCACGACCAGAATGCCCGACTTAACCAACTCGCTCTGCTCAGACGGCGTATACCTCCTCTCAAGCTCAGACACACCACTCAAAGCCTTAAACGTGGGCGACTCATAGTAAGGCAGCTTACTTATAAGGCCAGCAACTGCACCAGCAACACCATATGGGGCAACCAGAACAAAGCGGTCACTCGCCAGAACCTCAGTCCTCTTCACAATGCTCTTCACATCCTCACCAGGAGCCACAGTTCCGATCCCTATCCTCGGCATCGCATTCTTACTCATATTCTGGCAGTGAGCTTCAACCAATGCATGAACCTTGGGATCAAAGTTATCACAGACCATAACAGCATCAACATCGGGTTCTAGCTCCAGGGCCTCCAGAGCCCTCTCATAATCGCTGAGCGACACCTGAGGCTGCGTCCCACCCTTGAGGCTGGACTCAAACGGCACCGCTAGGGCGCGCTTCTCAACCTTCTTACCAACCTCCCTTGCGACTAGAAGCTTAGAATGCCTGTTCACGTAATTCACAAGGTACCGCTCATCCTTAGGATCCAAGCTCAGGT
>WAQG01000133.1 GCA_015520395.1 Candidatus Geoarchaeota archaeon | reverse complement strand
AGTCAAAGTTAAACATCTCGGCCTGCTTGATGATTGAATCCCTTGACTCCTCGGTTGTAACATATATACAGGGCTCTCCATTTTCAAGGCCGGCCCCCGTGAAATGTATCGAAAATATCGTTTTGCCCGTTCCCGGCTCTCCAACTAGGGCGACGAAGAAGCCCCGGGGTATCCCTCCCGCGAGCATCTCGTCAAGCTCAGCTATCCCCGTCTCGAGCCTTATGATACCATAGCTATCCTCCATCCCCCAGCCTCAAAATAAGCATTGACTTAATTAAGTAATAAAAATTACCCAGCCTGCCCAAACGACGCCTGAGACTACATATATTCATGCAACTTCACACCTTCTTTTAAAAGCTTTTCAGATGCAGTTATCACGCCATACTCACGATTATATATTATGAGACCTCTCCTCTCCATTTCCCTTAAAACCTCATCGAGATTAGGTATTCTTCGACCAAGGTCATCCCTGATCCTAAGATCCCCAACGCTAAAATACCTCTTAAGGTACTGGGAAACCACAGTGATGCCCTCCTCCAACGTGCTCACATGCTTCTCCTCCCTCCTTACAGGTTTTGTAGTTACTATTAGCCCAGGTTGCCTCAGCCTAACCCTCGCTGGGAGCTTATAGAATGGTGGCAGGTTCTTGGAGGTCCTCACCCCCTCACACTCTATTATTCCGAACTCCTCAGCCTTGTTCAGAAGGGTGAGGAGAACCAGCTCGCCTCCCCCCCTCTCCTCTATCCACCGGATTAGCTCGTCTATTCTAACTTCCCCCCCTCTCCGAGATATGAATATTCTGAGCTCTCTAAGAAGTTCGTTAAGCTTGTTCCGCCTCATCACCACAGAGTTAATAGCCTTCAGCCATTTTAACTACTATGGAATGGCGATGGGTGGGGAGACGAGGGTTCTGAGGGAGCTTTTAAGCCTTATTGAGGAGGCAGCCACCAACATAGAGCTCTATTCAAATCATGATATCCTTAATTCCGAGGGGAGGAAGCTCAGGGGGCTTATAGTCAGGAAACTCATACAGGTAGCCCCTGAGCGACATAGACAGATAAAGAGGTATGCTTATCTGAACGATTTGGATGGCTTCATGAAGCTTCTTAGGCTGGCCCATAGGATAGTGGAGGAAAAGCTAGAACTTCTTTAACGGAGGCATCCTATAGAGGTATAGCCTGTGGAGCCTGCCGTGATCATCCCTGAACTCCTCAACAAGATTAGGTCTCCACCCGGGAATCTCAAAGTCGTGGGAGACGACCCTCGCGCCTGGCCGAAGCTCCCTTTCAAGCTTGGGCCGCACCTTCTCATTAACACTAGTCAGGAGGTAAAGTGTCACAACGTCCGCCTCGGAAATATCAACGTCAAAGAAGTTTCCGTGGATTATCCTTACCTGGTCTTCAAGCCCCAGGGTCTTTATCTTTTCGTTCACCCTTTCGACTAAATCCCTCCTAATCTCGATTCCAACCGCCCTGGCGTTAAACTCTTGTGCAGCCATAAACAGTATCCGACCATCCCCGGCACCTAAGTCATAGAGAGTTTCGCCAGGTTTGAGCTCAACCAGCCTTAGCATACGCTTAACAACCTGGTACGGAGTCGGGACGAACGGCACGTCCGGTATATAGCTCCTCATCACAACTAGAGATTAAAGCACTATGAGATAAACGTTGAGGTGCTACAGGCTTGACTACCATGACACGTGCCGTGAAATGGGCGTTAGATTAACTATATAGATGTCCTTGAACATCTAGGCTTGGGTGATGTATGTGAGCGCGTTTGGCCCAGGCTTTATAAGGAGCATGAGCGAGTGGGTTGAGGAGCAGAAGGTTCTCTTAAAGTTAGCTAAGAAGGCGGAGTTTAAAGATGCCGATAGGCTCACACTTATGCTCGCCGCTCGAACAGCATGCAACCACATTATGAGGACAATAAAGGGGTTTGACAATTGGCTCCAGAACCCAGCAATAGTTAGTGTCATGCCTGAGGAGATGTTGAGGGAGGTTCAGAGCAAGCTATGGGACATTATGCTCAGGCTTATAGAGTTTGATGTAAAGCATACTAGCGAGTTTGTGGAATATGTGAGTAAGAAGGGTGGGGAGGAGATACCACATCTCCTCATGAGAACCGAGAGGAAGGTTAGGGCGAGGGAGGAACTACCTCCTAGATCCCTCTAAACGCTTTTTGACAAGAAACGTTAGGGCTGCTATTATTAGGGTAGCCCCTATAAGCACCATTATGTCTCGCTCAATGGGGGGCGAAGGCTTAGTTATGAACCCAGTCTTATCGAGGTACACCACATCGCTTGCACTCCACCCGTACGTGGTGGAATGAGCCCTAGCTTTTATGGTGGTAGGTCCACTTATCATCCCAATCTCATAGGTATGTCTGTAGGGAGGCTTCTCCCAGGGGTTGTGCACCCATACCGCAACAACACTCCCATTCACCATCAGGACTATCTGGTCTATCTGCTCACCCT
>WAQG01000132.1 GCA_015520395.1 Candidatus Geoarchaeota archaeon | reverse complement strand
GATATATCATGATGAGGTTAACCCAGCCCTCTGGAAACTCCGGGGAACGCACCTCCTTAACAGTCCTCCGAACAAGCTCATCCTCCACTGCTAAGATCTGCCGCTCGGCGCAATCCTCAAACACGTTGGCCTAGGCCCGGCCCCACTACCCCAGCTCGTCACAACGATGTCATATCTCCACGTCTCAATTTCAATCTCAGATGCAAGGTACGATGCACACTCTGGCTATGATGTTTATCTGCTTGTTGAGGTGTCCACTGTTCAGTATCATCTCAGCAACGGGCTTTACGGCAATATTCCACTGATGTACATCATGGTAATAGGAGCCTAATTCATGTAAGTTCCAAAATATCTCTCCTTCTCATTTTTATCTTATTGCCTATTCTGCGTGCTTTGGTGGGGGTAGTTTTGGGTTCTTGTTTTGGTAGCGCCGGGGGGATTCGAACCCCCGTCACGGGGTCCAAAGCCCCGTATCCTTGTCCCCTAGACGACGGCGCTTCTCTATTTTGTTGGTATTTCTGGTTTGGGATTTAACCTTTTCTTTGTTTGTCTAGTCTTGGTAGGGTTACGCCTCGTTGCCCTTGGTATTTGCCCTTGTAGGGCTTTTCTACCTGGCTTGTGAGCTTTGCGAAGATTATGTGGAGGAACCTGTCGCCCTTGTATAGCTTTACTGGGAAGGGGCCTCCCACAAGCTCTATTGTGAGTTGTCCTTCGAAGTTTGCGTCTACTATTGTTGGTGGTATGAATAGGCCTAGCCTGGCGTAGGTGCTTCTGAGCTCTACGAATGCCATGAGGTCGCTTGGCAGCTTTATGTATTCTAAGGTGGTGGCTAGGACGTGTTCGTAGGGCCTTATGATGAAGCTCTCCCCCCTTTCGATGGTGTAGTACTTTGAGACCTCTCCCCCGTGGGTGTCGAGTGGTTCTTCGAGCCTCTTCATCCTGGCTATCTCGTCGCCCAGCCTGAGGTCTAGGCCGTTCTCCCGGACTATGCTTGGCTCGAAGGGCTCCACGACTATCCTTCCCCTGTTGAGGTAGTTCCAGAGGTCAAAGTCGCTCAGTATCATGGCTACATGATGGTTGGTGGCTACAGTGATATAAACAACTCTTTTATTCCACGAGGAATTTATGTTCCCTGGTGGATCTCCTTGGGGCTTCTTGAGGTTCCTCTTAAACGGCTCCATGAAGAGCTTGGCGCGAGGTTTGGGGAGTTTGCCGGCTGGAGCGTCCCGATGGCCTATGGGAGCGTCGTCGATGAGCACATGGCTGTGAGGCGGGGCGTTGGGGTCTTTGATGTTAGCCATATGGGGAGGATATTGGTGGAGGGGCCGGGCGCCCAGGGGACGTTGGACTACCTGGTTGCTAAGAAGGTTTCTAAGCTTAAGCCGGGGAGGGCCATAATGCCTACAGCGATGCTTAATGAGGAGGCCGGATTTGTGGACGACGTTACGGTCTATATGCTGGGGGAGGAGAGGTTCCTCGTCGTCTGCAACGCGGTTAACAGGGGGAAGGTCGTTGAGTGGATAAAGAGCCATGAGCAGGGGAGGGTCGATGTTGAGGATATCACGGAGAGGACTGTGATGCTTGCCGTCCAGGGTCCCGGCTCCCGCGGGGCCCTTGAGGGGGTTGCTGGGATAGATGGGCTTAGGCCCGGCGTCTTCTACACTGGGCATGAGGTCTTTGGATTCAGGGTTTTGATGGTTGGTGGGGGTGGGTGGACGGGTGAGGTTGGGTATGAGCTCATAGCAGAGCCGGGTGAGGCTAGGGGGATCTATGAGGAGCTTTTAAGGAGGGGTGTGAAGCCTGTCGGCATCGCCTCCAGGGATACGCTTAGGATCGAGGCCGGCTACGTCCTCTATGGGCACGAGATAGACGAGTCCACAACCCCCCTGGAGGCGAGGTACTGGGTTTTCAGCTATAAGAAGAAGGGGTACATAGGGTATGAGGCGTTGAAGAGGCAGCTTCTGGAGGGCGTCGGGCGGGTTCGGGTAGGCCTACTACTGGGGGCCCCGGGCCCCATACCGAGGGGCGGCTCAAAGATATACTTGGAGGGGAGGGAGGTCGGGGTTGTCACCAGCGGTGCGTGGTCCCCGGTGCTCAGAGCTCCCATAGC
>WAQG01000131.1 GCA_015520395.1 Candidatus Geoarchaeota archaeon | reverse complement strand
GTGTTGGAGTTGCTGTTAAGTTTTTATTGGTTTGTTTGGGGGTATGTTGTTGGGCCATGAGGGTTTTGGCTTTGCTTCTTATGGTTGTGGCGACGGTTTTGGGTGCTGTGGGCCAGCTTTATTTTAAGAAGGGTGCTATGGGGGCGGCTGACCTCGTTTCGCTGATCTTTAACTTCAATACGCTGTTGGGCTTGGCCTTGTATGGGGTTGCGACGGTGATTTATCTCTACGCTCTTAGGATTGAGGAGCTTTCGAGGCTCTCGCCGATAATAGCTCTGAGTTATCTTTGGACTGTGATTTTGGCCGTTGTGGTCTTGGGTGAGAGGGTGCCGCTTCTAAGGTGGGTTGGGGTTCTCCTCATACTCGTCGGCGTTGCCCTGGTTGTGAGCTGAGTTTAAATCCCCCCTTCCAAATAATGTTTTCTGGAATGAGGCCCTGGAAGCTGTGGCTGGTCATGGCCCTGACCTTTCTAGGGATGGTTGGGGTGACGGCTGCCTTCATAGTGCCTATACTGATGTTTATGGGGGCCTTCACGCCCCTCGCCGTCGCCGTTCTAGTGGCAATCATGATCTTTATCCAGTGGTTGATTGCGCCGGGGCTGATAGGCGCGGTGTATAACCTGAGGCCTGCGGAGGGGCCGAGGTACAGGTGGCTGAGGGAGGCGCTGGAGAGGGTTGCCAGGAGGAGTGGTCTTAAGAGGGTCCCACGCCTCTATATAGCTGACATCCCGATACCCAACGCGTTTGCGTATGGGAGCTGGCTTACGGGCCCCAGGGTTGCTGTGACGAGGGGGCTGCTTGAGGTTCTCGATAGGGATGAGGTTGAGGCCGTTCTGGGACATGAGGTCGGCCACCTCCGGCACAGGGATGTCCAACTCATGATGCTGCTGTCGGTTCTGCCAGCCCTGGTCTACATGATCGCCCGCTATGCCTACTACTCGGCCTGGTACTCGGGCGACAGCAGGGAGGGCTCCTCCCCAGCCCTCCTCTTCGTAATAGGGATTCTGGGCTTCCTGGTCTACATAGTCTTGAACCTCCTGCTGCTCGGGTTCAGCCGCCTCAGGGAGTACTATGCGGACTACAATGGCGCGACCGTCGTTGAGGATGGTGCGATGAAGCTGGCGGTAGCCCTTGCAAAGATCTCTAACGCCACGTCAGTCATGAAGTCGAGGGCCCCCAGCCTTGTGTCGAGCGCCTCGAAGTTTAAGGCCCTCCTGATACTTGATCCCGAGGCGGCTACTCCAGTCTATGCTGGCGGTGAGGAGGCGTTGGTTATGAGGATTGCGAGTAGGAGGATGACCCTTGAGGAAAAGATAGCGGAGCTCTTCAGCACACATCCACACATAGTTAAGAGGCTTAGGAACCTCCTAAGGCTGGCCGGACGCCCCCTTCCGGGCGAGGGGGGCAGGTACTACTATTATTAGGGCGGCGTGTCTAGTGGATGGATGCGCGTTTGAGGGCCTCTATCCCGGGTAGCGGGTTTTCGACTAGCATCTCTATTAGCGCTCCTCCCCCAGTGCTCACGTGGCTGAACCCGTTCTCCATCCCTAGCTTCCTTATCGCCGCTACGGTGTCGCCGCCCCCGACCACCGAGAAGCCCTCTGAGAGGGAGATCGCCTTGGCTATCATCTTTGTGCCTTGGATAAAGTTGTTTTCCTCGTAGACTCCAGCGGGCCCGCTCATAACGATCGTCTTGCTGTTCAGAACCTTGTCCTCTATTATGCCCGCCGTCCTGCTGCCTATATCCTTGATAGGCCTGTTTAACGGAAGCAGGGATACTGGGATCTCGGCCCGCTCGCCGTTCGAGGCCTCAACGGCAACATCCACAGGCATTATTATCTTCTCCCCATACTTCTCATAGAGGTTCTTCGCGTCTTCGAGGAGTAGGAGGCCGCCCTTCCTCTCTAAAACCTTCATGTTAACCTCCCCCAGATCATGGCCTGCGGCTGCCAGGAAGAGGTGGCCTGCCACGCCAGTCATGGCGACGCACTCCGCCTTCTTCGTTGAGAGGACATGCTCCGTAACCATTATGACATCGTCGAGCTTTGCGCCCCCCAGAATGAATATTCTTGGTGGCTGGCTGTGTTTCAGGACCCATGTGAGGGCTCTGTACTCCCATTCGAGAACCCTGCCAGCGACGGCTGGCATGACCAGTGGATAACCCGTTAACGAGACGTTGTTTCTGTGACAGGCGGCGAAGGCGTCGTTCACGTAGATGTCGGCTAGAACTGAGAGTACCTGCACCTGCTTTGTCGCGGCCTGTTTCTCGAAGGGCCTCTTTATCATCTCGTCCTTGTCCATCCGCACGTTCTCCAGCATAACTATCCTGTATCTGCCCTCCCTAAGCTTCTTGAAAGCCTCTATGGCGGTCGACCCGTAGATGTCGGGGACGTATTTGACCCGCGTTTTAAGCATGTTTGAGAGTAGCTTCGCGTGGAGGTCTGTTGTTGTGAAGTTGGCGTCCCCCGGCCTCCCTTGGTGGGTGAGTATGGCCACCCGGGCGCCCCTGACCAGCAGCTCTGTGAGGGTGGATTTAGCCAAGACCTCCATTCTTGTAGTATCAACGGGCATCCCCGTCTTGGGGTCTAGGGGGAGGTTCATGTCGGTCCTCAGAAGCACAACCTTACCCTCAAAATCAACATCATCCATGGTCTTGAATGGAACCTCCATCTGCTTCATTGCCTCAATGATCTCTGGGGAGGTTCTCCCGCCCAATGGGCCGACCAACCTAAAACCACCCCCTCAGTACAGCTTGGAGAGGACGCCCAGGGTCCTATCGGTCTTCTCGACGGATTTCCTCCCCTCCTTCTCAAGCATTGAGATAGCTCTTATAGCATCTATGTTATCTGGGACGACATTGCTCTCGTTGGGCGTCATCCATATGAGATATGCCTCGCTGCCCTCCACCTTTATACTATCCTCCCAGACGGGTATCTCATATAGGTCACCACGGCTTCTGCCAAGATCCCTCCCCAGCTCGAAAAGCGTGTTGAGGGCGGCAACACCATCTGAGCCCCTAACCAAGACAACCCTCGGCTCCTCCTCAAGCACCTCCACAACATCGCCCCTAGACACGGCCTCCCTAAACTCTATGAAGCCCATGTGAAGGTGATATAAGTTGTGGCTGCCCACGGCCGCCATAGTCACGATATTTAGATCCTTTATTACGCTCCTCACATCCGGCCCGTGATGGGACGGGACCTTGAGGGTTGGAACGACAGTGTTGATTATCCCTTTCCTATGGGACTCCCACGGGTCAGCGGCCCTTCTCATAATGGCAACCCTAGCCTTACGTACACCTATCCTCTCGTGGAGGGCCCCAACCACCCTACCTATCGCCGTCGTGTTACAGCTAACGACCCTGACATAACGCCTCCCATAAGCCTCATCATAGTTCCGCGTGGCGATAAAGCTTACTCCGGCAACCTCGTGCTTTTCCCCACCCTCGAACACGGCCTTCACTTCATGTTTCTCGTAGAGCTGCTTGTTCTTTGCTCCAACCCCCTTTGGAGTCGCGTCGACCACAACGTCGACCCGTTCTAACAGGTCGTCAACCGTTCCCTCGTACTCAACCCCCCGGGATGCGAAGCTCTTAAGGTCAGCGTCATGGGAAACAAAGAGCTTATACCCCCTCCTAACCGCCATGCTGGCCCTCCAATCATAACGCCTCACAACAACGCCCACAAGATCCATGTCGTCCTGCAGGGCAACAGCATCTGCCACACGCTTACCTATAGTACCATAACCAACAACCCCCACCCTAACCAATGCACATCCCTCTCTGAAGTAGAGTTACACCCTGATAAACTTTGAGACCACTTGTTTATAGAGTGATGAGCCGCAGGAAAAAGCTTTAACACCCATACGCCAATTGTTATAATGGCTCGATGACCGACGTTGGAACATCTGATTTGTGATGAGTGAGGCCCGCGTGAGAGCCACTACATGTTAAAACTTAAAGGGCCGAGTTTGTTCCTTGGCTTAGATGTGGGCAATCGAAGCTGTGGATGTAGTTAAAGCATTTAAGAGGGTGGTGGCGGTCAACGGGGTGACCCTCAGGG
>WAQG01000130.1 GCA_015520395.1 Candidatus Geoarchaeota archaeon | reverse complement strand
TATTAGGGGTATGGGTGGGTACTGTTATGTGCGGTCACCCTTCCAGCCTACGGCCTTGATTGACGTCAATGTTTCTCGTTACTGCGATGTGAAAATTTTGTATTTTTGTATTAAAGGTAGTAGGAAGGTATACCATCAATGTCTTTACCTTGTTCCTATATCTTTAAGAGCATCATATATAGTGAGGGTGCAGGATGCTTAGAAGATACCTTCATAAGCCTCTATGGTTGCTTTAAACGCCTCAAAACAAAGAATGAGGTTGCATTTTGACTGTTGTTGATGTCTATGGGTATTCATTAAGCCTTCTTTGGGGCCTGCCTTCTTCTGCGCATGGTTATGACTGTGAGTGCGGCTATGGCTGGGATAGCTAAGGCTATCGCCGCTAGGTATGGGTTGATCAGTGGTGTGACTTCCATGGCTGGCGTTAACTTTGCCTTTATCGGCACGAAGCCTATTTCGAGGGGAACATCACAGCCAGTGTAGTTCCTCACAAGGCTTACGGTCTCCTGTATGAACTCCTTTCTTGGCGGCCACTCGTTGCCGATGTAGAGCCAGAGGTTTCCAGGGCCGCCCTCGAAGCCAAAGTATTCATCTATGCCGTACTCCTCCCTAACCATCTCGACATATCTCCTCCACCCGCCATTCTCGTAGAATCTTCGGACGGCTTCAAACTGGCGCTCCTTTAGAACCCTTGGGTGTATCGTCTCGTAGAGAACCAGTATAACGTCGTAGCGTTCCATAAATGGCCTTAGGTGCTCCGTGAGCAACCTGATCTTCTCCTCATCCATCCTATATATCCCCACATGGACAATTGTTGGGGAGGTTTTCAGGGCGCCTGGCTCCGAGAGGTAAAGCCCATACTTCCTCTCAGCCTCATAGACCGCCTCCTTAAAAGCCTCGTCAACCCCCGAAGCTTTCCAAGCTTCAACCTCCTCAATAAACTCCAGATCCCTTACATTATATTTAGCTATGATATACTCAAGCCCAAGGATCAGGTCGAGGGAAGAGTCCACCCTATACTCAATCCATGAAACGCCATTAGGCCATGTAACCTCCCTAGGCCAATAGACATAGGTCACATTGCATCCCCTGAAAACCATGTCCGGATGAAAACGAATAATCTCAACACGAATTTCATTAGCTGAGCTGGTAGAGATGGGCGTTAACATATAGACTAGCAAGATTGCCATGAAGATTCCCACAAAACCGAGTCTCACCTAACTCACCTCCTAGCTACACCAGGTAACGCCTGCAGCTTCACATGTGTAGACTGTTAATGGCCAGTCCTGAATAATATCAACAAAATTGGAATACAAGAATACATTCTCGTCTCCGCCATAGATTATCCCCTGAACATATGCGGCATAGTCACGCAAACCGAACTCCCACTGATAGTACGTATATCTTCGGTAAACGGCCCCACCACTATCGCCTGAAGCAACCATGACGGGATCATTATACGCCGGATCTCTCTCAGCTACTGTAAGGCCAGTAACACAAACTTCGCCGAACCCCCACGGCCAACATGCCATTTGGTCAAACCGCCTAACTATTCCATGTGTTACTCCAGTCGTTCTTCCTGACTTTACTACATGATCTCCTTCCTCTGGGGCCTCGTAGCCCGTTATCCCAACTCGGTCGTTTGAGAAGTCTTCTGGGTCGTAAATGTATGGATCTGCGGTCACGTAATATGGCCATCCTTCGTTCAACGCTATTACTGCGGCGTCGTACACTATGTAAACTGTCCCACCCCACACATAGTTGGGATACGAATCACGAACCACATATCCCATTTCATTCATGGGGAATATAGTTGGCTGATAAATAGCTGGCTGGGGATAGGTCAGCTCATAGCAGTGTCCAGCAGTTAAAAATGCATTGCCATATTCTGAATCGTAGACTGGGAATGCCAACGAACATGTGCTAATTACAAGTGGATACAAGAAGCCCTGTATCTGTACACCCCCTATTACAGGCCGATATCTCTCAGCGTAGCCCGGTGCCTGAGCGAAGGCGACGGGAACCAGCACACCCAATTCTACCGCCAGTGTAAGTAGTATTATTAATATCACAGTATCCACGCTTGATATTCTATTTGCCAAACTCATATGATATCTATTAGCTGTTTGCCCCATCTTTATCGCCCTCATTATTATTTTAGCATGTATCCTGCCTATAAATCTAATCCTTTTTTTTACATAGAATACCAAAATATGTGGGAATATTACAAACTAAGACTATCAAAGCCAGGGCCCCCCAGCATGATGGCTCCTTATCCCTCCCGTCCTCATGTTGCAAGATTGTTGGCAGCTAGATACGGGGTGGCGGCCCATGTATGTTGCTGGGTGGTTTGGGCTGGCATCTTAGCTCCGAAAAATGTGTTTAATTTATATTTTGGAGTATTTTTAGTTTTATGCTATGCAGTTTTCGGGGCTTGTCAGGGAGGCTGTTTCGTCGGGTGAGCGGCGTCTTGTGACGGTGTCGGGGAGGCGGAGTATTGATGTGGCGATCGACCTTATACTGGAGTATGTCGGGGCTAGGGAGGGGGAGGTTTCAGTCCTGCTGGCGGCGGAGCAGTCCATACCCATATACGCGAAGCTCATGGCCAGGGATCCCCCTCAGAGACTTAAGGTTACGGCCGTTGACTACAAGGAGGTTGAGAAGGTTCTGGGGGGTACGTGGGATCTGCTTTTGATGGATGTGTCTGAGCAGTTTAGGCCCAACGACGTTGGTAGGCTTGTGGAGGTCGTGGCTGGGGGTGGCCTCGTCATATTCGCCCTTCCGCCGGTCAGGGAGTGGCTCTCCACCCTAACGCTCTTCCAGAGGAGGCTGGTTGTACCCCCCTACGGTGAGGGTGACGTGAGGCAGAGGTTTAAGCGGAGGTTCCTGAGGAAGGTCAGGGGGTTTGAGGGTTGCTGGCTGGCTGACCTGGAGGAGGGTAGGCTTTATGGAGAGCCCAGGGTGAGGGAGAGGGATGAGTGGAGGATATGGAATAGGGGTGATGGGATCTACAGGCTGGCGGCAACCGACGACCAGCTTAGAGCTGTCAGGACGATCCACGAGATGGGACTTGAGAGGGGGAGGCGCACATCCATCGTCATCGCGAGTAGGGGTAGGGGGAAGTCGGCGGCAGTGGGCCTGGGGCTGGCTGCGCTGGTCTCGGAGAAGAGGAAGTTGAGGATTGCGGTTACGGCCCCGGAGCTTATGGGGATTGAGACCTTGGTTGAGTTCTTTAAGAGGGGGCTGGAGTTCCTCGGCATCAAGTATGTGGAGAGGGATCACCTGGTTAAGGCTGGCAAGTCAAGGCTATTTTACATCAGGCCGGAGGCGATGCCCCACACGCGGGCGGACATAAAGGTTGTCGATGAGGCTGCCGCCATCCCCGTCCCCCTACTCAACAGCATTGTCCACTCTTCAAGCTACTCTATATTCTCGACCACTATACATGGCTATGAGGGTGCTGGGAGGGGCTTCTCGCTCAGGTTCCTTAAGAACCTCAGGGAGATAAAGGACCTCAAGGTTGCGGAGATAAGGATGGAGACGCCGATCAGGTATCCGCCCAACGACCCCGTGGAGGCCTGGCTCTACGACTTCCTTCTTCTAGACGCCGAGCCCGCCAAGCTGAGCGAGGAGGACCTTAGGGCCAGGCCCGAGGACGCCGTCTATGTGAGGGTGGATCTGGATGAGTGGTTTGAGAGGAGGGAGGATCTCCTGAGGGAGCTCTACGGGATCTATGTGATCGCCCACTATAGGAACAGGCCCGACGACCTGGGAACCCTAGCCGACGCCCCCCACCACTTTGCAAGGGCTCTTATGCTTAGGAACGGGAAGATAGTTGTTTCGCTCCAGCTGGCCGAGGAGGGCGGCTTTGGTGACGAGGACATCGAGAGGATGGCTAACAGGGAGTGGGAGCCCTCCGGCCACATACTCCCGCACCGCACCATAATTCACCACGGCGAGAGGAGGTTCCCGAAGCTGAGGGGGGTAAGGATCGTCAGGATAGCCACCCACCCCTCAATGATGGATAGGGGGTTTGGGTCAAAGGCCCTTGAACACCTGGTCGAGGAGGCTAGGGCTCAGGGCTACGATTGGGTTGGCTCCGGGTTCGGCGCCACAGAGCAGTTGATGAGGTTCTGGATAAGGAACGAGTTTGTCCCGATACACATGAGCCCAGCTAAGAACCCCGTCTCGGGGGAGTACACGGTTCTGGTGGTCAGGCCCCTCAACAGGAGGAGCCGCAAGGTCGTGCAGAACCTGAACTACGAGTTTAAGGTCAGGCTCCTAAACTCCCTCCACGACGTCTACTACGAGATGGATCCAAGGCTGGCGACAACCCTCCTGGACACGGGCTACGGGAGACCGAAGGTGTCCTTCTCGAAGAGTCAGCTGGCGAGGCTCAGGGGCTACGTTGAGGGGTGGCTCAGCTATGAGGCGACCTCCGACGCAATAGCCCAACTCTTCAAATTATACTTCCTCGACAGAAGTGAGGGGAAGCCTGAGTTAAGTAAGCCGATCAAGAGCCTGATAGTTGGAAAGGTGTTCCAGGGGAAGAGGGCCCCAATGCTGAGGGGCATGCTGGGAATCAAGGAGCCCTACGACCGTATAAGGGAGGTGACCGCTAAAGTCTATGCCTACTACAAGGCGCTGGGAAAGCTCTAGGCGGACCCCCAAAAGCTTATTTTAAGGTTGGTGAAACCCCAGATTGGGGAAGGCCCAGGCATGCGGCGTAAAGTGTTGAGGTTCAGGAGGAGGTATGCTGCGGGACTTGAGGAGGGGACAAAGACCTCCACGATCAGGAGAAATACTAGCCTGAAGAAGGGTGATGTTGTTGATGTTGTTGTGGATGGAGATGTTATAGGGATTGCTAGGATATTTAAGGT
>WAQG01000129.1 GCA_015520395.1 Candidatus Geoarchaeota archaeon | reverse complement strand
GTCTCCAGCAGTCTCCTAACCCTCCTCACCTGAGCCTCACCCTCGGGTCTATGACGGCGTAGAGCAGGTCTACAATGAAGTTTGCAAGAAGGACGCTAACGGCTATGAGGTAGAAGCTCCCCTGGATAAGCGGATAGTCCCTTCTCATTATGGCCTCATAGATCAACCTTCCAACGCCAGGCCACGAGAAAACCGTTTCGGTGAAGACAGCCCCGCCAACAACGTATCCGAGTAGTATTGCGGTGTAGGTTGAGAGTGGCAGGGAGACGGGCCTGAGGGCATGTTTAAACACCACGGCCCTCCAACCCAGCCCCTTAGCCTTGGCAACATCTATGTAAGCCTCGGTCAGGCTGTCGGCGATCAGGTTTCTGGTCAGCAGGAGTGGTGGGCCTACAAGAAATATGATTATGGCGATCATTGGGAGCGCTGAGTGCCAGGCCACATCCGAGATGTATGAGAGGACGCTTGGATACTCGGCTCCGGGGGTCAGCGCCCCGCTGAGTGGGAAGACTCTGAGCTCGGCGGAGAAGATGTAGAGGAGCATCATTCCGAGCCAGAAGATCGGCATGCTTCTAGTGAGGAAGGCCAGCCAACTTAAACCTATGTCTATCTTACTACCCCTCCTCCAGCCGGCTATCGAGCCGAGAATCATTCCCAGGATCGTTGAAACGGTGTAGGAGATGCCGAGGAGGTAGAGTGTCCAGGGCAGCCTTGACATCAGAACCTCGGAGACGGGCTTGGGGTAGTACCTGAACGACACGCCTAGATCCCCCCTAAGGGTGTTGATAAGGTAGAGGTAGTATTGGGTCAGAATGTCCTTGTCCAGCCCAAAGCGGGCCATGAGCCTCTCCCTCTCCTCAGGGGTTATCGAGGGATCCTTTAGGAAGTAGTCGACCGGGCTTCCGGGCATGAGTCTTGGAAGCGCGAAGTTGATGGTCAAAACAATAAAGAATGTTAGTAGGAGGAAGGCTGCCTTCTTAGCTATGTAGCCCTTTAGGCTCCCCACCCCGTGCTACCTCCTCCTAAAGAGGAGGTACGCCCCTATAACTATGATCACCACTAGGACCACAGCCACGATGACGAGTTCAACCGGCATGCCAGGTGGGGGTGGAGCCGGGGTCGACTTAGGTGTGGTTGTCGTAGTAGTAGTTGTGGTTGTTGTGGGCGGGGTGGTGGGGCTGGCAGCAGTTGTTGTAGTGGTCGTCGTGGTTGTGGTGGTCGTAGTTGTTGTAGTTGTGGTGGTCTCTGTTATGGGCTTTACGGAGAGCCATGTCAGCTTGTTGTATATCCCCAGTATGCCCATGGGCATGGGTACCCAATCCGTAAACCTATCGGTTCTGTAACCCTCGATGACGTAGGCCACCCACATTGGTATTATTGGGAGCTCTTCTGCTAGGATTTCTTGAAGCCTGAATATGTAGTTCCTCCTCTCATCGATGTTCATGACGTGCTTCTGTTCCTCGAAAAGCTGGTTGTAGGTCTGATTCTCCCATTCGCCCATGCTCCAGTAGGGCGGTGGGTTGTTTGTGAATAGGGATAGGAACTGGGAGGGCTCTGGGGCGACCGTGTAGCCCCATATAGCTATGTCGTACTCCCTGTTGTGGAGCCTGCTTGACTCCTCACCCCACTCAACGGCGGTTATGGTCGTCTTAATCCCCACAGCCTCAAAATACATTTTCAGGAGGTCGGCCATCCTGACGTAGGGCGGCCAGGTTGACAGGGTGAGTATTTCAAGCTCCAGATCCTCGCCCTCCGGAGTCTCCCTGACGCCATCATCGTCTATGTCGGTATAGCCGAGGGATTCCAGGAGCTGCTTAGCTCCATCAGGGTCATACTCGTATTTCGGCACACCCGGGTTATGCCAGAACTTGTAGGCTGGGGGTATCACGCTGTATACGGGCTCGCCATAGCCCAGCAAGACCCTGTTGACGAGGTCCTGCTTGTCGATCGCCATGCTCAACGCGTGTCTAAACTCCTTTGAGTTGAGGTGGGGCCTCTGGGTGTTGAGAACGACGTAGTCGAAGTATATGTCCTCGGTCATTACGACCTCCATGTTAGGCTCAGCCTTCGCCTCATCTACAAAGGCTGGTTGAAGTAGCATTATGTCGAG
>WAQG01000128.1 GCA_015520395.1 Candidatus Geoarchaeota archaeon | reverse complement strand
ATCCCTAACGGTATTATCATGCCAAGAAGCAAAGCTATGAACGCCCTCCCAACCGAGGCCTCATTTATCTCAGCCAGCCCCAAAGTGGCCGCGACAAAAGACCATATTAGACCCACCACCAGCCCAGCCAGGGATGCAACGAAGCTGACTATCGGCGACAACGCCAGCGTCGCTAGGAAGAGTAGGACAGCTGGGATGCTTGATAGCGATAGTGAGAGTGCTATGACCGAGGCTGTATCCTCAAAACTGCTTGAACCCTTAAGGAGAAATCTCATCACCATATATACGAAGAGGCTGTAAACCAACCAGCCAGCAACGTTGATAAATAAGCCGAAAAGAACCCCTAGTAGGAGAATTGAGGCCGAAAGCTTGAATGGCAGATAAGCTGAGATGAAGCCTACGATAGGCCCTAACAGCGTTGAGTACAGTGCTACTGATGAGAATATCAGTATGCCGAAGGCCGGGTAAATCCCCCTTCTTTCAGCCTTATATACCCTGAAGGTTATCCTCGGCGATGTTACTAAACCGCCCAAAAGCCTCAGGATCCACATGTTAGTCTCGACTATAATGTAAAACCTAACCATATATAAACGTTACTAGTTCCAGCCCAAGCTGACGACACGACAAACGTTCATCTAAAGCTAAATCAACGCCAGCCTCCACCCCGCCCAACCAGCCATCCAAGCCTCATATCTAGTTGTAAGAGAATCCTTAAGGGGCTCAATGCCAGGTGAGACATCTTTACAAGACGAGGAGAGGGTAAGGTATATTGCTTTGTGGTATTTTGTGGTTTAAGGGGCGATGAGGCTTTTGGCTACCTGCTGACCGGGTGAGGAGACCCGGCCTTCGCTGAGCCCCCAGGGGGCTGGTTGCCTTGAGTGTTGGGAAGAGGGCTGCTGTTAGGAGGGCTGTTCGGGAGGTTAGGGATGGCTGGGTTGTTGCGGTGGGTTCAGGCTCGACTGTAGCCCTCTTCCTCGAGGAGCTTAGCCGTCTGGTGCTTGAATCGGGCATGGAGGTAACTATCATTCCTGGTTCGAGTCAGAGCTATCTTAAAGCTGTGGAGGTGGGCTTAAGGATCGGCACGCTGGACGAGTACCCCGAGCCGGATGCGGACTTTGATGGGGCTGATGAAGTTTCAAGGGAGGGCTACCTTCTTAAGGGTGGTGGTGCAGCTTTGACTAGAGAGAAGGTTTTGGCATCCTATTCTAGGAGGTTTTTTGTCGTTGTTGATGAGTCGAAGCTTGTTGAGAAGCTCGGCTTAAAGCCTGTTCCGATCGAGGTACTGCCCTTCGCCCTGACACCCGTTCTCAGAAGGCTTTCAGAGTTTGGGGAGCCCCTCCTCCGCGAGGCTGGTAGGTACAAGAATGGGCCGGTCGTAACGGATAATGGGAACTATATAGTGGATCTCCGCTGCGGCCCAATAGATGATCCGGCTTGGCTTGAAGCCAGGATAAACGAGGTTGTTGGGGTTGTAGAGAACGGGATCTTCACAATAAGGCCAGATGCCATCTTTGTGGGGAAGGCTGAGGGGACAGCCTACGTTCTTAAGCCCTAAAGCTCCTTCAACAGGGATTCCAGCGCAGCCTTAACCCGCTCTATCTTCCCTTCAAGTTCCGCTATCCTTCTTCGCTCCTCCTCACAGGATTCTAAGCCCAGCCAGGGTATGTTAACGCCCTCCCTCTTGAACCTCTCGTAAGTCTCTCTAACAAGTCTGCCAGCCTCGGTTCTACCAGCAAGATGGTTCCTTATGGTAGCCTCCGTTCTCCCCAGCTCCTCTGCAATCCTTGGGATCGTTAGCCCAGCCCTCTCCCTGGCTAAAGCTCCGGCCGCGACGGCAAGGGAGTCCAGCCACGTGAGTCTATCCACTGGAGACTCGCTTCTAATAGCCTCTAATACGTCCTTTCTGAGAAGGGTGCCTACCAGAAGGGCTGTTTCAAGCTTATGGATCTCCTCCCTTCCAAGAGGTTTAAGGCTTATCTCCATCCGCATCACCCACCAATATAACCCTACTTGGGGATAAAGACTCTGTCCGGATACACGACTATCCCTCTATCGGTTATTTCAAAGGGGTGCCGCTTCATCGAGTGGCTTGTACCCCTCATCTTCCAGACTATGAGTGAGCGTCTGAGCTCTCCATTATACTCGTCCAGATCCAGCCTTATTATCCCATCAGCCGCGTGCTCTACTCCCGGGCCTCCAAATCCCCTCTCGGTGACGCTGACCTGTGAAACAAATATCGATGTCACGCCTAGTCCGGAAAGCAGTCTCTTAAGTTGCAGCAATATCCCCCTGGCAAGCGCGGGTTTGGTGAGGTAGAGGGTCGACACTGAGTCTATCACGGCCCTCTGGGCCCTCACATCCCTGATAGCCCTTCTAAGCACGTCTATTAGCTCCATGAGGTCGTCTGGGCTTCTGACGACGTACTTCTCACGTTTCGCAGCCTCGCCTATCCCCGCAGTAAACGCGTCTATGATCGCAAACATCCCCTTCTCCTCATACTTCCTGGCGTCCCACCCAAACTGCCTCATATGGGCCCTCACCTGAACCGGGTGTTCCTCCAGGGCTACGTAAATGCCCGGCTCACCATGCTCCAGGCCCCAAAACAGGAACTGCTGCCCAAAAATCGTCTTGCCAGTCCCGGGCCCACCCGAAAGAAGCACCACGTTCCTCTTGGGAATCCCCCCATGAAGGATATCATCCATGCCGGGAATCCCCGTATGAACCCTAGGTATCGCCAAGCCAGTCCACCTCAGAATAATCCCAGGGGGTAACCCCTTAAAAATGATGCTGGCCGAACCACGCCGTTAGGCTTCTGCGATGTTGATATTTTGTGAACATGGTTTATTTTGGCGTTTACCGATCACAGGGGGTATGAGGCGGGACTTGCTTTTAGGGCTTCTCGTCTGCGGGATAGTAGCCGCATTTCACTTATGGATCTTCAGCTGGAGCCCCTACGTCTATGGTGTTGACGGGCCATATTACCTCATCCAGATAGAATCACTGCTCCAGGAGAGTCGGCTCAAATACCCGGACCCGCCACTCACCTTCTTAGTCTTCCTTGCGGCATCCCTGGTGTTCGGCGACCCAACCCTCGGGATAAAGGTTGTGATGAGCCTCACGGGCGGTCTGCTAGCCCTGGTTTCCTATCTGCTAGCCAGCCGCCTCACTAGCGGCTGGAAGGCTGGTCTCATAGCAGCCATCTTGGTGGGCGTATCCCCATACATGGTTAGGCTGGAGGGGGATTTCATGAAGAACGCATTGGGCCTCCTCTTCCTGGCTATCCTAATCCTGGGCTTTGAAACCTTGACCCATCGCTACTCGAGGGGTTGGCTGGCCCTAACTGTTGTTGCCGGCCTCCTCCTACCCCTAACCCACGTCCTGCCTCTTGCCATGGGGATAATATACCTGGCCGTAAGGCTTCCCACACTCCCCCGGAGAGACGCTGAAAGAGGCCTTATCTTTCTCCTGCTTCTAATAGCCGTAGCTCTCCTCTCAGCCCATCTGCTCGGCTACTTTGGGGACATAATGAAGGGCTTCTACGTGGTTGAGTCGGTTGGCGAAACCGGGGTGGAGGGGCCCCGGAAAACGCCAGTCCTCTTTGACCCGGCGTATCTTGGTGTGGCGGTTGGAGGGGTCGTTGCAGCCTTCCGATGGAGGCGGACTAGGGGATTCTGGGGATCCCTCCTGGCATTCTCCATCCTTCTCCTGGCACTCTCGCTTCCGATCTACCCCCACGGCTACCAGAACCGATTCATGTACGTGTGCTTTCTACCCTCGTCCCTCACATTAGCCATGCTGTTCGCGGAACTCCGGCTCTCCCCAGGACTTATAGCATTGGTAATCATCCTGCTTGCATCCTCCGCCGCCAACTATGGCCACGTCATAGACATGGTGATGCCAAAGATAGACGAAAACGGGATTAGGGAGCTGGAAACCGTATCTAAGATCCTGCCCCGAGACGCCGTGGTGGCGGTTCGTGTAAGAAAGCCCATCTTCTACTGGGTCGCCTACATCGTTGGGGAGCGCATTGCCTTGAAGAGGACAGAACTCAGGCCTACACAC
>WAQG01000127.1 GCA_015520395.1 Candidatus Geoarchaeota archaeon | reverse complement strand
CTGGTGGGAGGTGGAAACCCCGACCAGGACACCATTCATACTCGCAAGGAATCTAAACATAACAAGGCCAGGATAACAGAAGATAGGTAAAACTAAGAATATAATTTCTTTAACCCAGTTTTCTCGATGCCTAGGTTACTTATCTCCTGTATGATGTGATGTAGGCGTATAGCTCCTTTATGTAATTGTTGATTTTCTCGATTCTGCTCTCAAGCTCCCCGATCTTCTTTTCAATCATCTCAACCTTCATCTCAAGCCTTATCACACGCTCTTTAAACTGATCTATCTCGGACAACGATAACCCCTCCAGTAGGGAGTTGATTCACAAGCTATTTATTTCTTCTGCGAAGCATAGCAAATAAGTTTTACAGCCTGTAAAGATCATTAGAGCCTGGTGATGTTAACCATGTTGCCCGAGAGGTTCAGCTATGAGCGATACGTCAGCTTCTACACGGTGTACGGCTTTGCCCCAGGCCCAGATGGGCAGGTTGCCGTGGGAACCGACATATCGGGGCAGGTTAACATCTGGATATATAAGCTTGGCTCTTGCCCGAGGAGGATTACACCCTTTGTTGAGAGAAGGGCCTTCCCCATAGCTTGGAGCCGGAGGGGTCGGCTCCTCTTCGCTAGCGACCTTCAGGGCAACGAGGAGTGGCAGCTTCACCTTCACGCCCCGGAGGAGGGGTGGTATCGGGACTTGGTCTGGGAGGAGGGTGTAGTTCACCTCACGGGCTCCAATCCTTGGTCGGGGGATGGGCAGCACCTCGTCTTCCTGGCGAACAGGGAGGATAGGTCGAGGTTTGACGTTTACATAAAGGATGTTGAGGAGGGGTCTGAGCGCCTTGTTATGAAGGGGTTCGGCGGCTACCAGCTTGTCGAGTGGCATGGCGCCTCGGGGAAGCTCATTGTTGAGGATATAAGGATCCATGAGGACACGACGATCTACCTCCTAGACCCCGACGATGGGCGGTTGGAGGAGCTCACCCCCCACAGGGGCGAGGCATTCTACCACTATCTGGACGAGTATGGCAACGGCTTCTTTATGGCCACGGACGAGGGGCGGGAGTTCAAGGCGCTGGCATACTACAGCCTTGAGGCCCGTGGGTACAAGATCGTGGACGCTCCGCCGTGGGATGTGGAGCATGGATCCGTTGGGAGCCATTATCTCCTATACTCGGTTAACGAGGACGGCTACTCAAAGCTCTACATGCTTGACCTCGCCACCTGGGAGAAGGCGTCGTTGAGCCTCATAGAGGGGGGCGTGGTCTGGGGGATTAAGAGCTTTCCGGGAAGGGACGTTTTCGTGGTGCATTACTCCCATCCTAAGAGGCCCGACGAGCTTTACATTGTCGATCTCGAGAGGATGAGCGTTGAAAGGCTGACGGACAACTTCTATGGAGGCATACCTGAGGGGGAGTTCGTTGAGCCGTTTCTAGTCAGGTATGAGAGCTTCGACGGAAGGAGGATCCCAGCCCTGGTCTATAAGCCCGAGGTCGGCCTCAAGAAACACCCCGTGGTCGTCAACCTTCATGGAGGCCCCGAGTCTCAGGCCCGGCCATACTACAGCGGCTTAACCCAATACCTCCTTCACAGGGGCGTTGCGGTGGTTCAGCCGAACTTCAGGGGCTCGTCGGGCTACGGGAAGTCGTTCCAGAGGCTTATCAGAAGGGACTGGGGCGGGGGAGAGCTCAGGGATGTCGAACGCCTGGTGGAATACTTGAAGGGCCTGGAGTGGGTGGATGAGGATCGGCTGGTCGTGATGGGCGGGAGCTTCGGGGGCTTCCTGACCCTCTCATGCATAACCAGGATACCCGAGTACTGGAGGGCTGCAGTCGACCTCTTCGGCCCAACAAACCTCGTGACCTTCGCCAAGAGTGTCCCCCCATACTGGAAGAGGTACATGAGGGAGTGGCTCGGCGACCCCGACGACCCCGAGGATAGAAGGAGGTTGGAGGAGAGGTCGCCGATAAGGTATGTGGATAATGTTCGCTGCCCGGTTCTCGTCGTCCAGGGCGGCAGGGACATAAGGGTTGTCAAGGCTGAGTCGGACCAGTTCGTCGAAAAGCTTAGAAGGAGGGGCATAGAGGTCGAGTATATAGTCTTCGAAGATGAGGGACACGGGTTCTCTAAGGAAGGAAACCGAAAGGCAGCCATCAAAGCCATTATCAATTTCCTAGAAAAACACATATAGCCTCATCAGCCAGGAAGATAACCTCCCATATTTTTCCCGTAAGTAACCATAAACGTGGCATGTCTATGCCTAAAAGGACGCTTAAAATGTTTCTATGAGTTGTGGTGAAGTGTTTTTGTGCTGGTTAAGCACATTAGGATTCTTGGTGGCTGAGTAGCGTGGTTCGTGAGGATGCTTTAGACTGGTTTGAAGAGGCTCAGGTCGACCTTCGCAGGGCTGAGTGGGCCCTAGAGATTGGTGATTATAGCTTGTCTTGCTATATGGCCCAGCAGGCTGTGGAGAAGGGGTTGAAGGCATGCTATATAGGTTTGCTTAGGCGCCTGCCGCCGAAAACCCACGACCTAACCATGCTTTATGATGGACTGAGAGGCCTCCTAAAGCTTCCCAGGGAGTTGGAGGAGTCGCTGCCCGAGCTGTCCCAATACTACGTTACCGCCAGGTACCCTAACGCTGGCCTGAGAAGACCGTCCCGAAGCTTCTCGCTGAGTCAGGCTAGGAGCTGTCT
>WAQG01000126.1 GCA_015520395.1 Candidatus Geoarchaeota archaeon | reverse complement strand
TCTCCAGCATCTCCAAAGCCCTCCTCCGCCTCTCAGCCCTCCCAACCCCCATCAGAGCTAGGGGGAGCTCCACGTTCTCCACCACGGTTAGGCTGGATATAAGGTTGAAAAACTGGAATACAAAGCCTATGTTCCTCAGCCTGACCTCAGCCCTCCTTGGCGGTGGAAGATTGGAGGCATCAAGTCCCAGAACCTTAACAACCCCACTATCCGCCCTCTCAATAAGCCCAATTATCCTAAGCAGGGTTGTTTTGCCCACGCCAGACTTCCCCCTGATAGAGATGAACTCACCCTCACCCACCTCGAGATCCACGCCCCTTAAAACACTCTCAGGCCCAAAGCTTTTCCAGACACCCCTCAGCTCCACGCTCAACCCTCAACACCCCAGTAAACCCTCAAAAACCCGAAGTAGACAAGGCTGAGCCTACCTAAACCCTCGAACCCAACCTTAGAGGGATGCATGCCTATCAAGTAGCCGTGCCTCAACATATCCGGATATAGAACGAAGCCCCCATTAAGCTTAGCCCCCCTAACAAGCAAGTTATACCCGCCAAAGACATCAACGCTTACATCAAAATATCCCTCGAGAAGATACTTGACCTTAATGTCCCCAAGAAACACACACCCATCACAATGCTCCGAGATGTGCCAGCAACCAATGAATTCGCCCCTAACATACCTCCACTGGTAGGCCAAGGCCTCGCTACCCACGTCATAAGCAATATAAACCACGTAGATGGAGCTAGCAACCAGAAACATCATCAGCAGACCCCTAACAACCCCCCTAACCCCCCTCAACGACATCACAGCAAGTAGCGCAAGCAGCGGGTAGAGGAAGTTCTGAGCCCTTACCAGAAGTATCGGTGACACAGGCGTCGCCGAGAAGAGCGCGTAAAGGCCTAGGCCAACCGGAGCGGCAAGCCAGGCAGAAATCTCAGGCGACCGACTGTCAACGATCGTTCTTAGGGCTAGGGGTATTAAGGTCAGCGTGGGGACGCTGTACACAACGAGCTCGGCCCCCAGCGGCCTCATGCCCGGGAAGATGGGTCTGGTGGCTAGGAGGAGAATAACGCCGAGCAAGCCGAGTAGACCCAGGACAAATGCCGTACGTCTCACCCACCTCCCCTGGGCTGGAACCCGTGCCAGGATAACCAAGCTGAGCATCACGTAGGAGGCGTAGGAAATGATGTCCGGGGCCTCCAGGGGATATTTGATGCCCTCGCCTGCAAAGAAGATATAGTATGGGATGCTGATGAGGAGAAGCGCTATCGGCGGGTAAAGGGGCTTCAGCCTAACCTCAGGCTTCCTCATAATGCTGGCCCCAACCCTCACCATGGCTATGAGTGCTATGACCGTTAAGGTTGTCAGCAGGGTTAGGTGGTGGGAAGTCACTAAGCCTAACGAGAGGATTATGAAGAGGGGCGATGGCCTGTAGAGGACGAGGTAGAGCATGAGGAGGTAGAGGGGGGCGGCATAGGCCTCCTTAGTGACCCCTGCCATAAACACGGTGAAGTTGGGGATGACGGCTAGGATTAGGGTCGCCAGCTCGGCCAGCCCGTTAAGCATTCTGCGGGCAATTATGTAGAATGCCAGTAACCCAACCCATCCAGCCACCGGCAAAAGCAGGCCAAGGGAGGCGGGGGGAGGGAGGCCCAGGATTTCGGAGGCGGCGGCACCAAAGAGCATCGAGGCGGGCCAGTAGTTATTATATCCGTCAAACACCTCGGAGCGAAGGTCTATGGGGGAGCTTCTCAGAAGCTTCTCGGTATTACTTATTATCGGCCAGCCATCCGTCGAAAAGGGCGTTGAGAAGTGATAGAGCGGATAGAGCCTAAGGGCCAAGCCCAGGAGGAGCCCAATGAAAAGAATCAGCCCTCTGGACTCCATAGCCATACACCCATCGCAACAAGAATAATGAATATGACTGCCTCAGAGACTACGACGCCGACCGATGGAACAACCCTGATACCGTGGTAGAGCACCTTAACTGAGCCCAGGGATAGTGAGGTGTAGAAGATCGCTGCCATCAACCCCATGAGCATAGCAGCCAAAGCCGCCGTTGCGAGCTTAGAGAAGAGGACAAGCTTTATCCGACGGCTTGAGGCCCCTATGCTTATTAGGATCGAGGATTGCCTGCCCTGCAGTACTCCCATGACGATCGTCGCGTAGATGGTGGCGAGCCCAGCAAGGAGGCCCGTGGAGAATAAGGCAACATTGATTACAGAGTAGCTCAGACCATACCTCCTCAGGTAACTTTCAAGAAGCCCTCCGGAACTTACACTGCCCACAGCCCCAGGCCTAACCTTGACTGCCCTTAGCGGCAGGATGGAAAGTTCTGCCTCTGACGGGGCCTCAACCCTCCCCCAGAGCCCCTCGATCTCAGACGGGTCGAAGAGCTGAGGATCGACCAGAACCCTTATCATCGTAACATAGTTATAGTCAGAGCCCCTCAGCCATTGGCCTATGAAGAGGGGCGCTACTATCTCCTCGTCGAGGACGGAGCCCGACCTAAAAATCCCAGCGATAACCACCTCCAGATAAGATTTGCCCAGAACCCCGGCAAGCATCAGCGAATCCCCCACCTTGACACCCAGGCTCCCGGCAACCT
>WAQG01000125.1 GCA_015520395.1 Candidatus Geoarchaeota archaeon | reverse complement strand
CCATTTATTAACCCCCTTAGTGAGAGTAAGCTCTAGATCCTCTATACTGGTGAGAGCCAGCCCCTATAGCAAGCCGTGGCTGGGCAACCTGGACAGGCCCTGCTAAGGAATTGTGGACAATTGCAGCAATCAGCGCCACAGGGCGCCTTAGAGCTCAGTTTTTCAGGAATTTTTATCTGAATATGACTTGGCTGATAAATTGTTGTTAACGGGATGACCTCGCTTTTCCTAATACCCTCGCTTACCCTAAGCATGCATCTTCCAAGGAGTATGTCGAGAACCCTATAGTCCTCGGCAAGCACAAGCCCAACCATGTTATATGGCCCAAGGGCTCTGGAGAGAAAAACAAGCCTTGGACAATCCCTAAACCTTCCAACAACTTTCTCGATGTTCTCAGTCTTATCGACCTCCAGCAGAAGTAGAGCCATTACTAGGCCGAGTTTCTCAGGGTTTAGTAGTGGGGAGACCTTTAGAATACCACCCTTACTCAGGGCTTCAAGATGTTTTTTCACAGCTGTGTGTGAGATGCCTAGCTTAGAGCTCATGGCTTTTATCTTCATTCGCCCATCCTTCATCAAAAGCCTTAATATCTGGATCTGCCTCTTCGATAGCCACTTCATCTCTAAGTTTCATTTTTAAACCAGATATTTATATATTTAGTGTCAAAATCAAACCATGAGTTGAGATGGATCCCTTTATGTCCATGGTCCTATTGATCTTTGGGGTTATAGCCGGGGTCGTCGGGGGCTTCCTCGGGATAGGTGGCTGCGTCATAATGCTCCCAGCACTCTACTTCATCTTCAACTATCCCCTTCCAATGGCCATAGGAACCACCATAACAGCCGTCATAGTTACGGCGGCATCAGGAGCCATCGGCCATATAAGGATAAAGAATGTGGATTACGGGACGGCTAAGCTTATTGCAGTCTCAGGGGCGGTAGGCGCCCTCTTAGGCTCAATAATCTTCTACTACATAGCCTCAAATGTCAGGATCCTCAGCGTGGTTCTAGGAGTAGCCTTTCTTTACGTCTCAGTAAGAATGATCTATGAGGGGGCCTTAAGAAAGAAGCCAAGGGTTGGAGGGGGCTCCAAAGTTCCCGGGTCCCCATCCTCAAAGACCCTACTCGGATTCCTTATAGGGATCCTCACTGGAATCGTCGGTTTAGGGGGTGGCTACGCCCTCGTACCCTCATTCATATACATATTCAAAGCACCAATCAAGATAGCTGTTGGGACGTCCCTGGCCTCCTTCATATCAATGGCGGTCATTTCAGGCGGCATAAAGGTCTATACAGGTCATGCAGACATACTTGCAGCCCTCTTCTTAGGCATAGGAACGGCGGTAGGTGCACAGATAGGAGCTAGACTAGTACCCAAAGCCCCAAGCTGGGCGATAAAACTCATCTTTGGGCTAGTCTTCCTATATGTTTCAATCAGGTTCATCCTAAGCGGCCTCCACATAGTCATATAAGAACAGCATCAAGAGACGAACATACTGTGTAGGGAGTAACTTGACCGTGAATCTCCTAATGTTATGTGGCATGTTGCCATCAAACTTGAATGATTGAGATTATGGCCGGCAAATAATATTATCTAGATCTGCGTCTTCTCCTAACAACACTGCTGGCCCATATAAACAGTATATAGCTTGCGTTGCTCATTTTTCATCACCTTCTTTCCTTCATCAATTTTTATATTTAAATATTTCTGTTATATTATTGAGTATATACCTGTAAATGTGTAAATATTTTCGGGGATCCCGCCATGAGGGTTAAGATGCCTCCACCTATAACAGCCATTGACAGTGCCACTGTAAGGCTAGTTCCATAGACATCGGTTATTGTTCCCATAAAGCCTGAAGCGAGGCCGCCAAGGCTATAGGCGGTGTTGGCGGCTCCCATCGAGGTGGCCTTCAGCTCCGGCGGGGCAAGATCCGAATACGTCTTCCCCACACTAACGTAGTAGAATGGGTATATTGGGGTCAGCCATAGTAGCGCCATGAATATGCCTGACGAGATGTAGAGGAGGGGTGCTAGTGCCAGGTATGCGAGCGAGGATGCTATCAGCAGCTTGAACCCTCCGATTTTATCGGCGATCAGGCCGGCTATAGGCTCGATGGCCCCTCCTATAAGTGCAGGTATGCCCCCGTAGAACAATGCGAAAAGCATCTTGTCGCCTCCCAACTCGTAGTAGAGCTTTATTGAGAGTACCGTGAATGCCCAAAGAACGCCGAAGTACGTTACCGCAACGCCCACTATGAGGAGGGGCAGCCTTCTTACAAACTCCCAGGAGCTGGCCCCATCCTCAGTTTCGAGATATGGATACCAGGCAAAGAATATTAGAAGTGAGAGGCCTACTAGAGCCGCCGAGAGGAGATAAACCGCTGTCGGGCCGCCTAAACCTTCTACCGGCGCTATTAGGAGTGAGCCAAACGCCCAGCCTATCGACCCCCCACCTCCAAAGAGGCCCAGCCTTCTGCCCGATACCCTCGATTCGCTGACCAACACGGCCATGACAGAGGGCACCGAGGCCGAGTGAAGTATCGCTGCAAGTGCCGCCATAAGTATGAAGAATCTTGGATCTCTGAGAATTCCCAGGAGCGCGAGTGGCAGTGCGGAGAATAGCCCCACCAACACCATGCGCCTCCTCCCAAGCCTATCGCCCAGATGCCCCCAGAGTATCGAGGCTATGCCCGCAAGGCTCTCCGCGGCAACCAGGATCATAAGTCCCGTGTAGCCTGCGTCCAGCTCTATCTTGAGATCTATCCTTGAAAGCGTGTAGTAGAGGGCCCACCCCGCCGAGGATGTGAAGGAGCCTAGGGTGAATATTATCAGGGTCTTTCGGTCTATGCTCATTTTCGGTCAGCCCTTACAAGGCCAATCATCACGTCAGCCTAGCTGGCCTCGTCATCCCGAGACCATCCTAATCTCCCTAAGGCAAATTAAGTCTTCCTTGCAAAGTACATCCTACCTGTGGCTAAGAATGCCCTACCCCAGTTATGCAGTGGTATGGTTACGCTCCTGTAATTCCAGCCTCTCCTCTCATCATAGAACCTATCGTCGGCTTCGGCATAAACAACATCGCCTATGAACAGCGTCGTGTCGCCAGAGTCAACCTTAACCGAGACCCTACATT
>WAQG01000124.1 GCA_015520395.1 Candidatus Geoarchaeota archaeon | reverse complement strand
CATAAGGGACCTCTCGGTTTTCGACCTCGTAATAAACACAGATCTCTGGAGCATAGAGGACATCTCAAGAATCCTTATCGAGGCTGTTAGATCCATGAAGCCTAGGGATCGGGCGTAACCGTTTCCTACACAAAGTACGGCGGATTTGGGCATCAAGCTTTAATAAAACGATTTGGTTTTGGTTGAGGGGGTGCTGAGATGCCGGTGATATCCGTAGGGACGATATGTGTGAAGACCATGGGCAGGGAGGCGGGGAGGAAGTGTGTGATTGTTGATATAATAGACGAGAATTTCGTGGTTGTAACAGGGCCTAAGGCCTTAACCGGGGTTCGGCGGCGGAGGGCGAATGTAAGGCACCTTGAGTTCACCCCGCTTAAAATCAACATAAGGAGGGGGGCCAGCGACGAAGAGGTCGTGAAGGCCCTTGAGGAAGCCGGGCTGCTGGAGGAGATGCGAAAGCCGGTTAAGCCAATTTTAAGAGTGATGTAGGGTGAGGTTCGTCGAGGAGATCTTGGCGAGGGCAACTCTCGTTAAGGGGGAGGAGCCCGAGGTCTACGGGAGGTCGCCATACGAGAGGCCTATTGAGGAGCACTTACAAATGGGCTTCATTCTTCTAGATAAGCCGAGAGGGCCCTCAAGCCACGAGATAGTTGCTTGGATCAAAAAGCTTATGGGGATTAAGGCCGGACACGGGGGGACCCTAGAGCCCCTCTGACGCCTGGGCGGGGACACCCTAAGGTGTCCGGCATTCTCCCAATAGGGTTAGGCAGAGCCACTAGGCTGGTTAAGCTCCTCTCGCTCGCCGGGAAGGAGTATGTATGCCTGGGGAGAGTTCACTCGGAGACGTCGCCGGAGAGGTTAGCGAAGGTTCTAAAGCTGTTTGAGGGCAGGATATATCAGAGACCGCCCGTCAGATCCTCAGTTAAGCGGGCAGTCAGGGTGAGGACGATCTACAAGCTTGAGGTGCTCGAAATATCGGGCAGGGAGTTTCTGATAAGGGTGAGGTGTCAGGCGGGCACGTATATGAGAAAGCTCTGCTACGATGTTGGAGAGGTGCTGGGCACCGGTGCCCATATGGTCGAACTACGCAGAACTGGCGTCGGCCCATTTACGGAGGATGACCCGAGGCTGGTTTATCTCCATGAAGTCTGGGGCGCCTACAGGATTTGGAGGGAGGAGGGAGACGACACGGATCTGAGGAGGGTCGTGAGGCCTATGGAGGAGATGGTGCCCTTCCTTCCGGTCATAGTTGTGAGGGACACCGCCGTTGACGCCCTCTGCCACGGGGCATCCCTAGCCGCCCCAGGCGTCCTTAGGCTCAGTGAGGATGTGAGGAAGGGAAGGGTGGCTGCTATCTTCACCAAGACCGGCGAGATAGTTGGTCTCATGAAGCCCACCATGGATGCTGAGGATATTCTCAAGGCAGAAACGGGGATCGTCGCCGAGCCGTTTAAAATCTTGATGAAGCCCGGGACATATCCACGTTTCTGGAAGAGCTTCGAGCTAAAGCCTCCGAGGACTTAGACTGTGGTAGGTTAAGGTTAAATTTTCCTTGTGTGCTCTTATTACTTGGCGCCGGGGTCGCCTAGAGCCCCTCCAGGGGGCGGGCAACGGTAGGGCGCAGGCCTGGAGAGCCTGTGGGCCTCTGGCCCGCGCGGGTTCGAATCCCGCCCCCGGCGCCACGCTTATTCTGGGCAAAAAGTATTTTAGCCCTGCTGTGTTTTTATGGTGGAGAGGGCCTTGAGCGAGGAGTTCAGGTATATAGTGAGGATAGCTGGGAAGGACTTGAACGGGCTAGACAAGGTTTTCTATGCCCTTCACAGGATTAAGGGTGTGGGGATAAATACGGCTTACCTGATTGCCAGGCTTGCAAACGTTGATCCTGAGAGGCGCGTTGGCACTCTCACCGACGAGGAGGTTAAGAGGATCGAGGAGACCATTGCACGACTACCGGAGCTGGGAGTTCCTGGATGGTATATGAATAGGCCAAGGGATCCGGAGACTGGGAAGGACATGCACCTCATAGGCTCCGACCTGGTCTTAAAGGTTAAGGGCGATATAGATCTCATGAAGAGTATTAAGAGCTGGAAGGGCATTAGACACGCCCTTGGACTTAAGGTTAGGGGTCAAAGAACAAAGACTACTGGGCGGACAGGGATGACTGTTGGTGTGACTAGGAAGCCTAAGAAGAGGTAGTGCTGGGAGGGTGATCTTAATGGGGGATCCGAAGAAGCCAAGGAAGAAGTGGAGGGGCCCCCGGCACCCTTGGCGTAAGGAGGTTCTCCTTGCCGAACTTGAGCTCGTTGGGCGTTATGGTTTGAGGAATAAGAGGGAGCTTTGGAGGGCTCGAACAATGCTTAGGAAAATCAGGGCCCAGGCCCGCAGACTCCTTGTGTTACCCGAGCCTGAGAGATCTGAGAGGTTGAAGGTTCTTGCTGGCAAGCTTTATAGGATGGGCATAATTGGCAGCGATGCGTCTATAGATGACATATTGGGCCTGACTGTTGAGGACATCCTTAAGAGGAGGCTTCAGACGATTGTGTATGAGAAGGGTCTGGCCAAATCGATATATCATGCCAGGCAGCTCATAGTTCATAGGCACGTTCTTATAGGCGGGCAGATAGTCAGCCGCCCCGGATACCTTGTTAAGAGGGATGAGGAGGATAAGATAATGCTTAGGAGGGGTGATCTAGTTGGCTGAGGAGCCGAAGGAGAAGAAGCCGAGGTTGAGGTGGGGCATAGCCCACATATACTCATCTCGCAACAACACGCTGATATACATAACCGACCTGTCGGGAGCCCATACCTTCGCATGGGCTAGTAGCGGCGTTGTAGCCAAGGTTGATAGGGAGAAGAAGACCCCCTATGCGGCGATGCTGGCGGCCGCCAGGGTGGCGGAGATGGCTAAGGCTAAGGGGATAAATGCCATCCATATAAAGGTTAGGGCTCCTGGGGGACATGGCCAGAAGACCCCTGGGATAGGGGCAAGTGCCGCTATCAGGGCCTTGGCGAGGGCTGGGCTGATAATAGGCCGCATTGAGGATGTTACGCCGCTTCCACACGACACGACCAGGAAGCCTGGTGGAAGGAGAGGTAGGAGAGTCTAGCGTGTGGCTATTATGACGTGTAACAAGGTAGCCATAGGCGGAACCTTCGACAGGCTGCACATAGGCCATAAGAAGCTGATCGACACTGCGCTCTCCCTGGGCTGTAACGAGATAGTCATCGGGGTTGTTTCCGACGACCTTATCAAAAACAAGGCCCTAAGCAGTCTTATCAAGCCATTTGAGGAGAGGGTCAAAATAATAAGTAGTTATGTTTCGAGCAGGTTGAGGGGGTCTAGGTTCCGGGTGGTTGAGCTTAGGGATCCTTACGGTCCAACGATCTATGACCCTTCGATAGACGTTATTGTTGTGAGCGAGGAGACCCTGCCCAGGGCGATAGAGATAAATCTGATTAGGGAGCGAAGGGGCCTCAAACCTTTAAAGATAGTTGTTGTTGAGATAGTCAAGGCGGAGGACGGGCGGCCGCTTAGGGCTACTAGGGTGAGGCTCAGCGAGGTTGATAAGGATGGCCGCCTGCTCACAAGGCTTCTAACACCCGCGTTAAGGGGTGTTGAGGTTGAAGGTGTCCAGGAGTGAGTACAACCTACTTTTTAGGTTAGCGGAGAGAGGTGGTTCTGGCACCCCCGAGGAGCTGGCTAAGGAGCTGGGGCTGCCAGTTGCAACTATAATGTCTATGATCGAGAGGCTGGCTGGGCTGATTAGAACCGAGGAGAAGAGGCTAGGCGTCTTCAGGCTGACGGAAGAGGGCGCCAGGTATCGTGAAGTTGGGCTTCCGGAGATTAGGCTTTGCCGTGCTCTGAGGGCCGTTGGGGGTGAGGCGCCTTTATCCGAAGTAGCCCAGGTGGCAGGCCTGTCCAGAAGGGAGTTGGGGATAGCCATTGGCCATGCTAAGAGGCTTGGATATATAGAGGTGAAGGGCGGGGTTGTGAGGCTTCTGGCCTCTGAGTGCAGGAGCGTGCTTCAGGATCTGCTTCAAAGGTTCGATGGTGAGATGAGGGTTGAGGTTGGATTAGAGCTTTATAGTTTGTGTAGGGAGCTTGTGAGGAGGGGGTTAGCTGAGGAGCGGGTTGTTAAGCTTAAACGGCTCCTGCTTACCAGCGATGGCCTGCGCCTACTGTCCGGGGGGCTGCTCGAGATTGTTGAGGAGAAGACGGTCCTGACAAGCGACGATATAGTTAGTGGTAGATGGAGGAGGGTTAAGCTGAAGTACTATGACGTGTCCGCGAGGCCCCCTAAGGTCTACCCTGGGCGCCGTCACTTCTACTCGATATTCCTGGAGGAGGTAAGGAGGATACTTCTGGAGATGGGCTTCAGGGAGGCTGAGGGGCCCTTCGTCGAGCTTGAGTTCTGGAATTTCGACGCTCTGTTTCAGGCGCAGGATCATCCGGCGAGGGAGATCCATGATAGCTACAGGGTGGCGCCCCCAAACCTAGGCAGACTGCCGGCAGGCGGGGTTGTTGAGAGGGTTAGGAGGGTTCATGAGGATGGGTGGACGACCGGCTCTAAGGGGTGGGGCTATAAGTGGAGTGCCGATATAGCGAGGAGGCTGATACTTAGAACCCAGACGACCGCCGTCTCGGTGAGGTACCTGTATGAGCATGGGGACGAGCCAGTTAAGGTTTTTGCCCTTTCGAGGAACTTCAGGCCGGATGTTCTCGACCCAACGCATTCAATGGAGTTCCACCAGTGTGAGGGCATAGTTGTGGGCGATGGACTAACCTTTGCCAACCTCCTAGGCTTCCTTAAGGAGTTTGCAAAGAGGCTGGGGATTGAGAAGGTTCGCTTTAGGCCAGCCTACTTCCCCTTCACTGAGCCGAGCGTGGAGGGCTACGTTTACCATGATAGGCTGGGGTGGATTGAGGCGCTTCCAGGTGGGATGTTTAGGCCTGAGGTCAGGCTTCCGCTGGGCGTTAAGAAGCCAGTTTTGGCGTGGGGTATAGGTATAGGGAGGCTGGCGATGGCCGCTATGGGGATAGATGATATTCGTGACCTGTTCACGCGGGATATAGAGAAGATACGTAACGCGAGGTGGGTTAGGATTGCCGAAAATAAGCTTTGATGTTGAGGAACTATTCAGGCTCCTGGGCAGGAGGCTTGATCAGAAGCTTTTATAGGCCTTGCTTGAGAATGCTAAGTGTGAGATAGAGGAGTGGGAGGGCAGCGTCCTAACCATTGAGATAACCGCGGATAGACCCGATATGTTCTCCGTCGAGGGGATCGCAAGGGCCCTTAAAGGCCTTCTGGAGCTCGAGACAGGCGTTCCAAGATACAGGATAGGCAGCCCGACGAGAAGGATAATTGTTGACGAGTCGGTCATGAAGGTTAGGCCCCATGTGGCCGGCTTCATAGTTAGGGGAGTCAGGTTTAACGAGGAGGGGCTTGCCCATATAATGCAGTTTCAGGAGAAGCTCCATCAAACCCTCTGTAGGGATAGGAGAAAGGCATCCATAGGCCTTTATGACCTTTCGAGGATCGAGGGTGATATCAGGTATTTTGCGAGGCCCTTAGAGAAGATAAGGTTCAGGCCCCTTGACAGCGAGGTTGAGATGAGCGGGGCTGAAATCCTCTCATCGACTGAGAAGGGGATGAGGTACGCCCACCTAGTCGGCGAGATCGCCCCACTTCTGACGGATTCCCGGGGAACCGTGCTTTCGATGCCTCCTATAATTAACAGTGAGGACACGAGGGTGACTGTCGAGACGACCGATCTCTTCATAGATTCAACGGGGTTCGACTATGGGTTTGTGAGTAGAGTGGCGATGCTGGTGGCGTTTAACCTGGCTGAGAGGGCTGAGTCGATAGAGCCCGTCCCAACGGTTTACCCGGACGGCGTCACGCTAATGCCCGATGTCGAGCCCTTTGAGGTTGAGGTACCCCTAGACATGCCGGCCTCGATCCTCGGGCTTGACCTGGATCTTGAAGAGATGTTTATTTTGATGGAAAGGATGAGGCTTTCACCCAGGCTTGAGGAGGGCGTAATCAAGGTTAGGGTTCCTCCCTATAGGCTCGACGTCCTTCACCCGATCGATATAGTTGAGGATATAGCGATAGCCTATGGCTACAACAACATAGAGCCCGTCCTCCCACTCCTCCAAACGAGGGGAGGGGAGCTCCCCATAAGGAAGCTTGAAAGGTTTCTTGCTGAGATAATGGTGGGCCTAGGCTTTCAGGAGGTCTTAAACTACATGATGACCTCCCCAGCCGTCCAGATATATAAGATGCGTCTGGACGATTCCCTCAGGGCGCGGATGGTCGAGGTTGAGAATCCTCTGTCAGCCGAGTATAGTGGACTTAGGATATGGCTGCTTCCAGGAGTCCTCAGCTTCCTGGGCCACAACCTTAAGGCCCCCTATCCCCAGAGGGTGTTCGAGATAGGCTATGTGGTGGAGAGGGATGACAGGTATGAGACCCTTACAAGGCAGGAGTCCAGGATGTGTGCAGCCATAACACAGTACTCCGTTAGCTTCGAGGAGATACAGTCTGTACTTTACGCGCTCCTCTCACCCCTAGAAATGGAGCCTAAGCTTAAAGCGGTCAGCCACCCAAGCTTCATAGAGGGAAGAACGGCTAGGGTGGAGGTTGAGGGGGTCGACATCGGGATAATAGGGGAGGTACATCCAGAGGTTATACTTAACTTCGGCCTTAGAAACCCAGTTGCGGCCTTCGAGATAAGCCTTGAGAAGCTATTGGAAATTTACGAGGGGAGAAGGTAAAAATACAGGTTTTCCCCTATTATTACATGCGGCGACAAGCCCCGGGCGAGAGAGCACGGGCGAGTGGAGCGTGATGCGCCGTCTATGAGCCCGTGTGTTGTAACCGGGGTACAGCCGCACCAGACTATAGGTTAATATCTATGTTGCGACTTCTAGAGGCGGTGAGTAGATGTGGGAGGAGCACCGATAGCGGTAAAATACATGATCATCGCTAAGTTCGAGGTAGATGGCGTCGTCGAGAAGCCCGACATAATAGGGGCGATATTCGGGCAAACCGAGGGGCTGCTTGGAGACGAGCTGGAGCTTAGAGAGCTTCAGAAGACCGGCAAGGTAGGTAGGATAGAGGTTAGCCTCAAGATAAAAAATGGCAAAACCGTGGGCGAAATAAGGATACCGACAAGCCTAGATAAGCCGGAGACGGCGCTGATCGCCGCTGCCGTAGAGACGATCGATAAGGTTGGGCCAAGTGCGGCAAGGGTGTGGGTTGAAAAGCTGGTTGACGTTCGTGAGGAGAAAAGAAGAAAAATACTTGAGAGGGCTAAAGAGCTACTTTCGAAGTGGAAGGAAGAGGAAGAGATCGAGTCGAAGAAGCTGATCGAGGAGGTCGTAGCCTCTCTTAGAACCGAGAAGATCACGACCTATGGGCCTGAGAAGCTCCCTGCAGGCCCCGACGCCGAGAAGGCTGATGAGCTGATAATAGTTGAGGGGAGGGCGGATGTACTGAACCTTCTTAAACATGGATACACCAATGTTGTGGCCATTGGAGGAGCCTCTACAGTTCCTGACAGCCTTGCAAAACTCACGAAGAAGAAAAAGGTCGTGATAGCGTTCCTTGACGGGGATAGGGGCGGAGATATCGTCCTTAAGACGCTGCTCACGAAGGCCAAGGTGGACTACGTTGCAAGGGCTCCGCCGGGGAGAGAGGTGGAGGAACTTACGGGCAAGGAGATAGCTAGGGCGCTTAACAGCAAGGTTCCTGTGGAGAAGGTTGTTCAAAAGCCGCAGGTCAGACCGACTGTGGAAGTTAAGCCTTTGAGGCTGGCCCCTGAAAGGCAGGCTAAGCAGCTTATCGTCGTGCCCGAGA
>WAQG01000123.1 GCA_015520395.1 Candidatus Geoarchaeota archaeon | reverse complement strand
CCTTAGGGTTCAGACCTACTACCCCATAACCCCAGCGGCCGACGAAAGCTTCTACATAGAGGCACACGAGCTTATCGAGACCGAAAGCGAGACTTTAGAGAAGGCAGGAGTACTGATCGTGCAGACCGAGGACGAGATAGCGGCTATAGGGATGGCTATAGGGGCGGCGATAGCTGGAGCCCGGTCATCGACTGCGACCAGCGGGCCCGGGTTTGCTCTGATGGTCGAAGGTCTAAGCTGGGCTGGAATAGCAGAAGTCCCAGTAGTGATAACCCTTTATCAGAGGGGTGGCCCCGCCACGGGGCTTCCAACTAGAAGTGGGCAGTCCGAGCTAAGGTTTGCCCTCCACGCCGGCCATGGAGAGTTTGCAAGAATAGTTATAGCCTCCGGAGATCACGAGGAGGCCCTTCTGGACGCCGCCAAGGCCTTTAACTATGCTGAGAGGTTTCAAGTGCCCGTAATACACCTTCTAGAAAAGGCCATTGCGAACACCCTTCAGGACGTCATCCCACCCGGCCGGGAGGATATACTGATAGATAGGGGTAAGAGGATCGAGAGGGGGGCTCCCCCCGACTATAAGAGATACAAGTTTACGGAGGACCACGTGTCGCCGATGGCCCTCCCTGGAAGCGGTGCTGTCTTCTGGCTTGAGGGGAACGAACACGATGAATATGGACATACAACCGAGGACCCGCTCATTAGAACCAGGATGTATGAGAAACGAATCAGGAAGATGGAGCTTATAAATCGGGAGATCCCGGACGAGGAGAAGGCCAATTTCTTCGGCAGCGAGGAGCCTGAAATAATGTTCGTGAGTTGGGGCTCCCCGAAGGGCGCCATACTTGACGCCATGGAGGAGCTTGAGGACAGGGGGTACTCTACGGGCTTTCTCCAGGTGAGGTTTATGGTACCCTTCCCATCGAGCCTGGTCCATAATAGGCTTTCCCGGGCCAGGTTGGTTGTAGATGTTGAGAACAACTTTGAGGCGCAGCTGGCCTCCCTAATAAGGGAGAAGACCGGCCTCTACATAAAGCATAGGATTTTGAAGTGGACTGGCAGGTCGATAACTCAGGATGAGGTTGTCGAAGCTGCGCTCAGGATAGTTAATGAGGGTGTTGAGAGGGTGGTGTTGACCCGTGGCGAGTAGGGCTGAGGTTAAGACCAGATATAAGAGTGACGTTTGGGTTGACTGGTGTCCAGGCTGCGGCAACTTTGGGATACTGACGGCCGTCCACATGGCATTTGCTGAGCTTAAGTTAGATCCCTCGAGAACAGTGCTAGTCTCAGGCATAGGCTGCTCGGGGAAGATAGCCCAGTTCACGAGGGTCATAGGCGTCCACACGCTTCACGGAAGGCCTGTCCCCTTTGCGACCGGGATCAAGCTGGCTAATCCCGACCTCACGGTCGTCGTTCACGGGGGCGATGGCGACCTCCTAGGAATAGGGGCAGGCCATTTTGTTGCGCTTGGAAGAAGAAATGTCGACATAACCGTTGTGATCCACGACAACACAGTCTACGGCCTAACTAAAGGGCAGGCCTCACCAACCCTAAGGCTGGGGCTTAAGCCTAAGGCCCTCCCCAAGCCCAATATAACGGATGCTGTGAACCCCATCTCGCTCGCCCTAGCCTCAGGATACACGTTCATTGCGAGGGGCTATGCCTACGACGTCAAGCACCTGAAGGAGCTGATAAAGATGGCTATAAAACATAAGGGGGCCGCCGTCATAGACGTTCTGCAGCCCTGCGTCACCTACGACAATATACATACTAGGGAGTGGTACGAGTCGAGGATCTACAGGCTCGAAGAGATCGAGGGCTGGGATCCGGTCGTGAGAAGCCCTGATCCCGAGGAGGAGGTACGTAAGAAATCCCAGGCATGTGTAAAGTCTTTGGAGTGGGAAGATAGGATACCTATAGGCGTCTTCTACGTTAACCCGCATGTGCCCAGCTTTGAGGAGAGGATAAGAGGCAGGATACCAAACTATTACGAGCATCCTCCCGCTGTCCAGCCGATCGCCGACTCGGAGGGCCGGACGCTGGTCGATTTGAGGAGGGCCTTTGCGGACAGGTTCGTAATTTAAGGAACCCTTAACACAGGCCCCTCAACGCCCTTTAACTCCCCCCTCACAATTTTTGTGGCCTTCACCATAACCTCCATCTTCCTCTTGGCTATCCTCCTGGGGAGGAGCTTTAGCCCGCAGTCCGGATTAACGTAGATCCGCTGTGGCGGAAGTATCTTTAAGATCTTGCGGAGTGCCGCGGCTACCTCCTCCACACTCTCCACCCTCCTGCTGTGGACATCGATTACTCCAAAGCCGAGCTCCTTGTCCTCAGGTATGGCTTCGGCTATCCCTAAGTCCTTAAAGCCCCTGTTTGCAAACTCCAGCGCAAACTGCGAGACCCTCAGTTCCTCAAAGTAGGGCGCTATCCTCCAGTAGTCGCCATAACATATATGCATGCCAAGCTTAACATTCACGCCCCTAAGAGCCTCATTAACGGCCATAACCGCCCACTCCACCTCATCCGGGTGGGTTGGCAGGGCCGGCTCGTCGATCTGGATGTAGGAGGCGCCAGCCTCCTCTAGGGCCTTAAGCTCCCTATTTATGATCCTGGCAAGCTCGAAGGCCAGCTCCTCCTTTGAGGAGTAGTACTCGTTGAAGCTCCAATCAGCAATCGTGTAGGGCCCCGTAATCGTGACCTTGACGACCGGAGAGTAGGAGACCCGCCTGAGAAAATCGAACTCCTCCACGACGATGGCCCCTTTATACTTCAGTGGGCCGACGACCGCTGGCTTCCTGTAGTAAGCGTTCCCCCAGACCCTGACGGGCCCATAGAACCTGAAGCCCTCTATCCTCTCAGCAAAATACTCAACCATCTCATCCCTCCTCTGCTCGCCGTCGCTCGGTATGTCCACCCCCGCCTCCTCCTGATCCCTAACCACCGCCACAACCGCGTCATCGAAGGCCTCCCTAAGATGCTTCTCCTTAACCCGCCCGGCCCTCCAGAGCCTTATGATCTCCCTGAGCCATCTGGGCCTCGGGTAGCTCCCTATGACCGTCGTCGGGAGGACGGGAAGCCTCAGCTCATCCACCGCCCACAACCCCCCTGACCGCCATACCCAAAACCCTAAGCTTCCTGAAGGCCACCTGAACAGGTATAAAGTCCATCATAGAGTTGGGCGTCAGGAAAACCCGGTCGAACCTTTCCGCAGCCATCTGTACGAGCCTCCTAAGCTCACCCACCCTCTCAACCCTAGTATTTCTAGAGTCCACGGCGCCAATCGCCAAACCCCACCCAGCATCGAACCCGAGGATCCCCTCAAGCTGCTTCGGAGCCTCCACAGCATCCACCCCAAGCACATCGATCCTTAGCCCTTCCAACTCCTCCAATACATGCTCCAAAGGGCCAAAGTATGTTTGAAGCCAGAGACCCGCCGAAACCTTTGATGACAACCTCTCATAGGCATGCTTAAACAGGTCTACCTGGACGCCCTGGAGGGTTAGGAGGGGTTCATGAACCTCAACGAATTCCGCGCCAGCTTCGCCCAGGAGCCTGGCCTCCTTCCCGAGGGCTTCCGCGAGCTCTAATGCGAGCTCCCTGGCCGAGTTGTAAAACCTGTTTTCGGACATGAGGGTAAAGGTGTATGGCCCTGGGATCACGGCTTTGATGGAGAGGTTTAGGCCGGCTTCCTCCACAAGCCCCTTAACGAGCTTGAAGTGGCTTAGGGAGGCTGGCCTGTGCCTGATGGGGCCCTTAATTATGGGAACCCTATAGTAAAAGTTGTTGTCGAGAAACCTGTAGAGACCGCCCCTTTCAACACCTTCAAAAGCCTCAGCAAACGGCTGGAACAGGTCGTCCCAGAGAAACATCGAGTTAACAACTATGGTGACGCCGTACCGCTCAACCCTTCTAAGCGCTTTCACAAGCTCCTTTCTCAGCCGGCTCATATATGTCTCTTCATCGACCTTGCCATCCCTATACTTAGACATCAGCCTCCCAATTCTGTAGGGCCTCGGCAACCCGCCTACAAGGGCAGCTTCAATCCGCATACTAAATTGCTTTTCCAAAACACCACACATATAAGCATAACTTAAATGAAACTTCTTCCAGCAACGATAAACATGCACCTTAGGCAAGGTATGTAAGAATCGTCAAGATCCTAATCATCGCTTAGACAGGGCTTTAACTAGCTTAACTGCCGCCTTGTAGTCGCCTGGTGAGGAAACCATGACTCCATCAAAGATGCTGCTCAGGTCTTCCACAAACTCGAGACTTCTCTCCAAACCCATCCTGAGCTCAGGCAACTCTATCCCGGAAAGCTCGGCCACGGCCTTCACGGTCTTCCAGTTTCCAGGAACAAGAACTATATGTGTATAGTACACCGGAGGTCTCCATCCGGCCTCCCTTGAAGCCTCCTTAAATACGCCAATGAACCTTTCAGCATCCCTCCTCGTGAAAAAGACCTGAGTAAACAGGTAGTCTGGCTTAGCCTTAAGCTTGGAAACCAGCCTCTCAATGCTCGTAGGCCACCCCGCAGTCAAACCAGCCTTCGCCTCAGGTAGCTCCTCCTTAATCCAACTCACCAGCATCTCCGGTGAGGTGTCTGAGACATGGGTTCCCTCAACCGGTGGATCCCCCCTCATTATAAGAAACATTTGGACTCCAATATTGACACAGCCGTACACGATGCTCTTAAGGGCAACCCTATTCATATTAATGGTTTTCAGGTGTACTATCGGCTCCAGCTTCAAAAACCTCTTTATAATGTATGCGAAGGTGAAGCTCGGTGTCCTAGGCCTCCCAAGAGGCGTGTCCGTGATGTTCACGGCGTCAACGTAACCATTAATCTCGCTAAGGATTCCGAACAGCTTCTCAACCCTTCTCTTAGGCGGCGTGACTTCAAGACTTACAAACATCAAGCTATAGTTTCGAAGCCTAGACGAAAATAAATTTTTCGCATCGCCTAGTTTTGGAGAGCCCCTCACGTCAACATGCGCTTAAGGTTCCACCTGTAGCATAAGATCCCCAGAGAGTACACGGTTACCGGGCTGATCAGTATTGTTGGC
>WAQG01000122.1 GCA_015520395.1 Candidatus Geoarchaeota archaeon | reverse complement strand
CATCCAATAGAGTGTGAGGGACTCGTGCTATTAGCTGAGAAGCTTTCCAGGGAAGAGCTGGAGAGGGTTGCTGAGAGCATAGAGAAGGCTAGGAGTGAGGGGGTCCCACTCATTGAGTGGGCCGAAAGTATCAGGGCAAGGAAGGTCTAAGGATGTGGGGAAGCTCATAGTCGTAATAACGGATGCCTCGTATCATAAAGTTATGTATGCACTGCTGATGACCCTGAAGGCCGCAGCCTTGGGCGTCCAAGTATACATTTTCTTTACCTATGGGGGTATAATGAGGCTTAAAAGGGATCTTAGCGATGAGGTTGGCCTGGAGACTGAGGAGTGGATGAGGGAGAAGGTCAAAAGGGGCGTTCTTAAGGGTAGCTTGCTGAGAATATCAGAGTTGCTCGCCAGCCTGTCTAGGATGGGATGCAGGATATATGCTTGCCCGTCGGCCATGGCCTTTCACAACATTAGTAAGGATGACCTTCTAGAGGTGGTTTCAGGCGTGATGAGCCCAACGGCAATTATAACAGAGGATCTCCTGGAGGATGGGCTCAACATAATTTATGTATGATTCGGGGGTGGTCGGTGCTGGAAGGCTGGGAGGAGTACCTTTTCCTCTCCAAAGAATGGATCTACGCCCTGACCAGAGCTATCGAGGAGGCGAAGAGGGAAGATGCTGAGTTTGGCGAGCTCACAAAAGGCTTTACCCTAACTGTTAAATACGTAATAACAGGTCTTCCTAAGGAGTTAAGAGAGATGTATGGGAGCGACAAGGTGGTTGTGTATATCAAGCTTGTGGAGGGCGTGCTTAAACGATTAAGTATAGGCCCTCAGGCCGAGGAGACTGAAGCGGATTTCACAGTTGAGAGCAGGTATGAGGTGGCCAAGGCTCTCTTCTCAGGTAGGTTGAACCTGGGCTCAGCCTTCGTGGGTAGGAAGATAGAGGTGAGTCCATTAAGAAAACTTTATCTAAACCCCAAGTTCGCCGCGAAATCGGTGGTGACTGCCAACGCTATACTTAAGATAGCTGCAAAGATGCCTACGAGGTTCCCTGACTCCGACTGACGTAGCCCTTAGCATACCTCCTTATTAGGTCTGAAATCTCTCTCGACCCGTCCCTTAGCTTAGGGGGCTGAGGCTCCTCGTCGAGCACCTCAGATATAGCCTTCCTTAGAGCAGCCTCGTTAAGCTCCCCCATATCTAGAATCCTGTAACCTCTTCTTCCGGCAAACGCTTCCGAATGTTCGGCCTGCTCGAAATCGCCGCCTAAGGGCACGATTACGCCTCTCTTCTTAAGGCGGGCTAACTCCACTAAACTCCCATATCCGCCAAGGGTTATCACAAGTTTTGAGGAAGCTATGAGTGGGAGGGGGTTAGCTGTGAAGTTGCCTAGGGGACCTATGGTTAGGTGCGGCAATCCCAGAGAGCTCAGAGCAGCCTCGGCCAGCCTCTTAAGCCTCCCTCCCACCCTGGTTCCACCGGTATTTATCACGACCGGGCCGTCTTCGCTTATTGGCGGTGCCTCCCCATGCGTGTATAAAACGCCATAGTAGTTCGGCGTCCCCTCTCTAAATCCAACATATATGAATGGCTTAAACCTCTCAGCCATCCTCATCCTCTTATTCACTTGTGGCAGTATGAGCCTCTGGAGCATTGAGCCCCTCTGGGGCTTGAACTCCAGGAAATCCGAGATGAAGGCGACTCTATCCGAGCCCATAAAAAAGAACTCCCAAAACTCGTCGGCAACTATCCAGTCATACCTCTCAAGGTCGAGCCCACCCATAAGAACCCTGGCGTTGTCCTTAACCACCCTATAGGCCTTTATCATCCCCCTCAGAGTGAGCTTAAGAACACCATCTATAAACAGCTCCTCTACGACACTGCTCAGATCCATAAGATTATATGAAATGTCTAGGATCCTCGCGCCCCTGGCCTCTAAATATCTTAAGGCAGGCCCCGCAGTCAGCCATTCAATGCTAGCCCACTCCATATGGCTGGCTAGATAGAAATCCCTGGTCACATGACCTAGCCCAACGCTCGATGTCGCGAACAGAAGCTTCATCACAGGAGTTA
>WAQG01000121.1 GCA_015520395.1 Candidatus Geoarchaeota archaeon | reverse complement strand
ACCCCAGCCCTGTACCCCCTATCTCTCATTATGTCTGCAGCCTCCTTAGCGTCGCCAGCCGAGGAGCCCACCGTGGCCACAACCACGTCGGCATCCTCACACCTGTAACAGTCCACCAGGCCGCCATAGCTCCTCCCGGTGAGCTTGCTCCACTCCCTATCAACCTCCCTGATAACCCTCTTAGCCCTCTCCTGCCCCTCGTGGATGAGGTACCTGAACTCCATGTAGTCCTTAGGCCAGAGCAGGCTGCCGTGGGTTATTGGGTTCTCAGGGTCTAGTTTGAAGGGCAGGGGCTTCCTTGGGGGCAGGAAGCCGTCGACAAGCTCCTGGTCCGGTATCTCGACGGGCATTGAGGTATGGGAGAGTATGAAGGCGTCAAGCCCTATTATGGAGGGGAGAAGAACCCTCTCATCCTCTGAGACCCTATACGCCTGGATCACGGTATCGAGAACCTCCTGGTTATGCTCACACATGTAGATTATCCACCCGGTATCCCGCTCCATGAATATGTCAGTATGCTCATTCCATATATTCCACCCTGGGCCGAAGGCCCTCCCAACAACGGCCATCACTATGGGCATCCTCACCCCAGCAGCCCATATTACCATCTCGTGCATGTATGCCAGCCCGTGCGATGAGGTAGCGGTAAAAACCCTTAACCCGGCCGCAGCTGCCCCTATTACAGCGGCCATAGCGCTGTGCTCAGACTCGACCCTTATAAACTTGGCATTAAGCTCGCCCCTTTCAACAAACTCGGCGAGCTTCTCCACGATCGTGGTCTGAGGTGTTATGGGGTAGGCGGCTATCAGCTGCACCCTGGCAAGCTTAGCGCCATAGGCGGCTGAGTAGTTGCCAGTCAAGGTCGTTAAAACGCCCACCACCTCACACCTCCCTAACCATCTCTATAGCCTTAACGGGGCACTCATTCGCGCAGATCCCACAACCCTTACAGTACTCATAATCTATCTTCACCCTATCATCCTCCGTTCTAATGATGGCTGAGTCCGGGCAGTACATCCAGCATATAAGGCAGTCTATGCACTTCTCGTAGTTTATCACCGGCCTCTCTATCCTCCATGTACCCGTCTTCCCTCCGGCCCCCACCTTAGGGGTCGAGTAGGGTGTTAGTGGGATTGTTTTAAGGCTACTCAACAGCCTTCACCTCCTCATACGCCCTGAGCGCGGCCTTCGCGTTAAGCTCGCCAACCCTACCCTTCCACCACTCCTTAATCGCACTAATCACAGAGTCTATGGATACTATTCCCGTCGCCTTGACGAGGGCTCCGAGCATGGAGGTGTTCACGACGGGCCATCCAGCAACCACGAGGCCCAGCTCGAGGGCTATCCCAGTGGCGTCGACGAAGTATATCTTGGAGGCCTTCACGTTGTCGGGCTTTGAGGGCGAGTTAACCACCGCTATCCCATCATCCTTAAGCCCATCCGAGACATCTACAAGGCTGGGAATCTTTGGATCCAGCACAACTATTATGTCAGGCTCGTAGATCTGCTGGTGTATCTTTAGGGGGCCGTCGGAGATCCGCGCATACGCGGTTACCGGGGCCCCCCTCCTCTCAGCCCCAAAGAAGGGGAAGGAGACACCCCATTTACCCTCGAGGAGAGCGGCCCTCACTAGAAGGTTGGCGGCCGTTACCGCACCCTGGCCACCCCTACCATGAAACCTTATCTCATATAGCAAGGCAACCAACCATTGCAAAAAACTTTGTGGTTAAATATAAACTATATGGGTAGGCAGGAGTTTCTCATACCGCCGCCTTGTTAACAGTCCTCTCAACGAAGAACATCGAGGATATACTTGCTATGAAAAGCACTATACTCGTCAGCCAAGGCGGTACGTTGAGTATTATGCCAGCCTCCACGTTGAAGGGGACATAGTAGAGGAACGTGGGTCCCCCACCGAAGCCGTCCTGGAGCACTGAGAGCACCGTGAACATTATTCCCCCGAGCCCCAGAGTTATCCCAAAGGCCTTCAGCGTTAGCTGTAGCACTGCTCCTATCAGCCCGAACACTATTATCCAAAACGCGACGTTGATTAGATACGTTACCTCCATGCCAGTCACCGATATACCTTGGCGTGAAAGAATATATAACGGCTTTAAACCAGGTGCCAAGATTCAAACGGGTATAGATGCAGGTGAATGTTATGGAGGTTAAGCTATAAACAAAGATTTAAAAGCCACACCGCATCCTCTAGGTGAAGTATGGGCGAAGCCAGGGTATACTTCTCTGGGGGGATATGGCTAAAAATTGGACGGTGGAGGATACTGATAGATCCGGTCGGAAGGCCGGTTGAGCAACCGGACATAACGCTCTTTACCCACGGGCACATAGACCACATATCCGGGGCACCCTATATATACCACCTGACGCCTATGTTTGCATCCGGGGCGACGAAGAGGCTCATAGAGATACGGTACCCCAGGCTGGCTGGGGATTCCGTAATTCCACTGCCCTTGGGATTTGAGCTTAGGCTGGGCGACCTCCTCATAAAGACATACAATGCTGGGCATATAGTTGGGTCAGTCCAGTACCTCATAGAGCACAGGGATGTAAGGATAGGTGTTACAGGGGATCTAAACATGGTAAGAAGCCTGACGGAAAGGCCCGCGGAGCTACTCGCAGATCTGGATCTCCTCGTGATCGAGGCGACCTATGGATCCAGCTTCTACGTGTTTCCGGACAGAGACGATCTCTACGCCGGAATCGAGAGATGGGCTAGGGAGGTGCTCGCAGCTGGCGGCATCCCTGTCCTGGTGGGTTATGCCCTTGGGAAGGCTCAGGAGTTGACGGCCCTATCGTCTAGAATCATAGGGATTAAGCCTTATGTTACGAGGGAGGTTGAGAGGTACAATAGGGTTTTTGAGTCCTACAGGGGGGTTAGGCTCGGTTGGCGTTCACTCAAGAACAATGCCGTAAAGGAGCTTAAGGGGGAGGACTCAATAATAGTAACGTCGAGCAGGGGGTTTGGCAGGCTCAAAAACCTTTTGAGGCTCTATGGCATTAGATACGAGCCCGCATATTTTTCGGGATGGGCCCTCTCGAGAGAGTACCCTGGAAGGGGTTTTCCGCTTAGCTCGCATGCCGACTACAGAATGCTCATGGGCTATATCGAGGATGCCAGGCCTAGAAAGGTGCTCACCGTTTATGGTTTCAGGAGAAGTCTGGCAGGTGATGTGAGGAGAAAGTTGGGGATTGAGGCTGAGCCGATTGAGATAGTTTAGGATGGTGAGAGGCGTTTAACAGTTATTATGTAGGTTTCACCATCTATATCCCACTGCCTTCTGTAGCCCTCCATCTCGGGCTTAAAGGTGAGCTTGACCTCCCTCCCCCTAACCTCGCCGGACACGTAGTTAAGCTGGCTTAAGGCAAGCTCCTTGGCTTCTTCTGAGGGGACGACTATCTCGACATCGATATACTCGTCGATGTTAAGCGCCAGCTCCTTCCTCATAAACTGGATGCGCCTGACAAGCTCTCTGGCAAGCGCCTCGGCCTCCAACTCCTTTGTCGGTGTTAGGTCAATGTAGATATGACCCATTGGGAACTCCTTTGCAGAGTAGTGTTTCTTTAAAACCTTCTTCACGTTGACCATGCTGGCACTAACCGTTACCTCCTCCCCATCAACACTGAGCTTCACGCCACCACTCCTCTCGAGCTCCTCAATAACGATCTTAGGGTCAAGCCTTGAGAGGGCCTCCGCGATCCCCCCTACCCTAGACTTGAACACAGGCCCGGCCACAGAGTAGTTAAGCTCGACTAGGGGCTCAAATGCTATGGCCTCAACCTCCACAGGCCTCATGATGACCACCTCCTTGGCGTTCACCTGATCCTTGAGGAGGGGCTCATAGGTCTTAACAGCCTCGACGACCTCCTTAGACTCGGTGGAAATTATAACCCTTCTGACCGGCCTCCTAAGCTTGACTCCCCTCTGCTGCCTTGCAGCACTGGCAGCCTCAACTATCCTCTTGACGATCTCCATCTTCTCCTCAAGCTTCCTATCAACCCACTTTTCCTCAGGCTCAGGCCACTCTAACATATGTATGCTCTCAAACTGGCGGTGCTCCTTGAACATGTGAACATATATGTACTCGGTTATGAACGGCGCGAAGGGTGCCAGCATTCTCAGCGACGCGTCCAGAACTCTGTAGAGCACGGAGTAGGCGGCTAGCTTGTCCGGGTCGTTTGGCTCGACCCACACCCTTCTCCTTATCAGCTTGACGTACCACCTGCTGACGTCCTCTATAAGGAAGTTAAGGATGAGCTTTAGGGCATTAAATATATGTAGCCTCTCCATCTCCTCAGTCGCCCTTTTAATAATGGACTGAAGCCTTGATAGGAGCCATCTGTCCTCGCTTCTCAGATGCTTGGATAGTGTTTCGGGTGTATATTTCGAGGGGTCGTAGCCGTCTAGGTTCATGTAGAGGGAGGCAAAGTAGTAGACATTCCAGATTATTGAAAGGTTCCTAAAATAGCTTCTAAGCACTTTGATTGAGAACTTTAGGTTCTCCCATGTCGTATTTGACAGCTCGAAGACCCTTAGGGCATCCCTCCCATAGTGTGGAATTACGTCCTCGGGATACACCACGTTACCCAGGCTCTTATGCATAGCCCGCCCCTTCTCGTCGAGGGACCACCCATGCATGAGAACCCTCTTATAGGGCGCCTTTCCGAACGTCACATAGCTTGTGGCGATCAACGAGTAGAACCAGCCCCTTATCTGGTCAGGGCCCTCAAGTATAAGATCCGCTGGCCAGAGCTCCTTGAACACCTCATCACTCCTGGGATAGCCCAGGCTCGCCCATGAGGCAACCCCGGAGTCAACCCACACGTCGAGCACGTCAGGCACCCTCTTAGCAGGCTTCCCACACTTCGGGCATCTTATCACGACGCCATCTATCCAGGGCTTATGGAGATCCACCTCGCCAGCCGGCATCTCTATTGCAAGCCTCCTCAGCTCTTCGAAGGAGCCCACAACGGTTCTGTGCCCCTCCTCACAGATCCATATTGGGAGGGGGATGCCCCAGTACCTCTGTCTTGAGATGGCCCAGTCCTTGGCGTTACTAAGCCAGGGTATGAACCTTCTTTCAAGGGCCCACTCAGGCGTCCACATGGTGTTCTCAGCCTCTTTCACAAGCTCCTCCCTAAGATCCGACATCCTGACAAACCATTGCTCTGAGAGCCTTAAGATAAGCTTAGACTTACACCTCCAGCAGTGCGGATACTTATGCACTATCCGGCCCTCATAGTAAAGGGCTCCAAGCCTCCTCAGATCCTCAATTATGACCTTGTTAGCCTCAAACACGTTTAGTCCAGCGTACTTCCCTGCCTCCTCCGTAAACCTGCCCGAGTCATCCACGGGGGAAGGCATCGGCAACCCGTACTTAACACCAACCTCAAAGTCCTCCTCACCGTGCCCCGGAGCGGAGTGAACTAGGCCGGTGCCCTCCTCCATAGTTACGAACTCCTCGCTTAAAACAACCTGGTGAACGATGTTCTTTTGAAGGGGCACGTATTCCTCCAGCGGGTTCCTGTATACGAAGCCCTCTAGGTCCATGCCCATAAACCTGTCCAACACTTCAAGCCTCTTACCCGTCTCCCTCTCAACGGCCTCCACACGCTTCTCAGCAACTATAATTATTTCCCCGTCCTCGGTCCGGGCCCTCACGTAGGCCTCATTGGGATGAACCATAACCGCCACGTTTGAGGGTAGCGTCCATGGAGTTGTTGTCCAGATGAGCAGGCTCTCCTCCCGGCCCTCTAATGGGAACTTGACATATATTGAGGGGTCGGAGACGTCCCTGTACTCCTGGGCGACCTCATGGCCCGCCAGCACGGTTTCACACCGTGGACACCAGTGGACAACCTTCTTGCCGTAATAGAGGAGGCCCTTCTCCTCAGCCTTCTTCAGGAAGAGCCACGTCGCCTCTATGTACTCGTTGTCGATCGTTCTGTATGGATTCTCCCAGTCCATCCAGACCCCAAGCTCCCTGAACTGCCTTTCCTGGACTTTGAGGTTCTTGAGGGCCCATTCCCGGCAAACCCTTATGAAGTTCTCGACCCCATACTTCAGGATATCCTTCTTGGTTTTGAAGCCGAGCTGCTTTTCAACCTGAACCTCTATGGGCAGTCCGTGCATGTCGTAGCCCGGCTTATCCCAAACATCATACCCCCGCATCCTCTGATAGCGCAGTATGGCGTCCTTGATTATCTTATTCCAGGCGGTCCCCACGTGTATGGGGTTGGTGACGTAGGGGGGGCCGTCGAGGAAGTAGTATTTCGGCCCCTTCTTCCTAAGCTCAACAACCTTCTTGTAGATACTGTTCTTTCTCCAGTACTCGAACACCCAGTCCTCGACCTTTAGAGGCTCGTAGGACTGTGGCAACTTCCCTACCCCAGGCAAGCCATATACCCCCATTCAGTATGGATGCTACGATTATGACTGTTGAAAAATATTTAAACATTTAAAGGTGGTATGGCTCGGAG
>WAQG01000120.1 GCA_015520395.1 Candidatus Geoarchaeota archaeon | reverse complement strand
GAAACCACCTCTAGAAGGTCATCCTTACTAATGTTGTGAAAGGCCATGGCCGACGGGCAAGCATATATCCTGCATCCCATCCTAGACAGGCTGGCGAGCAACTCCGATATTCTCAGCAAGCTACCCTTAAGAACGCCCCTCTTGACCCTCTCCCTCATCCACTCCTCAGTCTCCAGGCCAACCTCATCGCTAAGATCCCTTTTAAGCCTCATTATCCCCCCATAGGTAAAGAAGATGTATACCTGGATGCCCAGGGCAGCGGCCTTTAGAGACATCAGCAATGCATACATAACTCTATGATACGAGGCATCTGTTATTACGACTATAAGCTTCCCCACATCCTTAGACCTTCCTTGCCCTGATCCTTTCGGCCCACTCAATGAGCGGGACCCCCTCACTCCTAGCCTTCTCTATGCTCTCAGCAACCCTCTCCAGCTCCTCCTTGGAAAGCTTCTCAGCTAATAGCACGAGTCCCTCACACTCTATTGGATGTGGGAGCACATCTCTTCTTATTAGGCCTATTAGCTCATCAGCCTCCTCCCGCGTTATCTCACCCTTCCCTAAAACTTCGGCTATCCTTCTCGCAGCCCTTATAACCTTGTCATGGGCACTAAGCAGGTACTCGAGATACTCCCTACCATAGAATTTCTCCATCATTGGGTAAAGGGTCTCCTCCTCAAACCTAAAGTGCGGCCCTCCGAGCCTATCAAGCTCTATGAGTATCTCTAATGATCTCTGCACGTCGAGCCTGTCTAAGGCGTTTATCAGCTCGAGTAGAAGGTCCCTAACCATGCTATGATCCTTCCTAAACTCAGCAATCGGATCGATCCTCATGGCCATATTATAACAGTGTTATAGGAATATAACCTTATCGGCAAACTTCACCATAGATCGTCACCAGCATTCAGTGATACCCTCCATAACTCTATTGCAGATTAAAGCTAGGTTACGATCGGTAATCCCTAACCCTAGCCTATCTAAGACAACTAACATAGAAATGCATTACTTTGGAAATGTTTGTTGGAGAGTATAGTGATCTTTTTAACTAGTTTGTAAAACTATTGGCTTTCGATAATCCCTTTGAGACCATTCAGCTTTTTTAAAAGCCTCTCATGCCCCAATTCTTCCTCTACCCGCTCGGCCTCTTCCACGCCTTCCTCGGGGCCTATGAATCCTTCAGCCATCCTGAACAGTATGTTGTTCTCCTTGTCTATATGGTCGGTCAAAAGCTCACTATAATACTCTAGGTAACGCCTTACGTCTGAGAAAGCCTCCTTACTCCCACCTAGATACCCCTCAAGGGCCCTTCGCGCGTTCCTGAGGAAATACCTGCCCATTCCATGTTCACAGGCCATTACCTGGAGCGGGCTGTTATGGAAGGGCATTCCTCTCCTCTCTAACAGAGGGAACAGTATGAGCTCCTCCTTGCCATGATGACACCGGTCCGCAAAGTCGCTAAGGAACGTTATGAAGTCCCCAATCACACTGCCATCCAGACGCCCTTCCTCAACCAGCTTTAAGGCCTTTTCAAGTAGTGCCAGCGCATCAAGTATGTGGTCATGATCCTCCATCAAGCCCTTAATCAATTTACTTTCAGCCATTTTAGGATCACCGAGGCTTGAATCTATAACACGGTTATATGTTTTAAGAAAGGCGGTGTTATCCAACATCAGATTTCCTTGGCACACAATTTCATAATGCTCTTCTCCTTGGAATTGACGAGATTTATATGCCTAACCACACTACGATACCAGGGGTAAAGCTTGACTAAGATTAGGATTATCTCAAAGAGGGACGGGCCAAACCTGGTCGAAGTCGATGGGAAGGTAAAGGTGGCTCTGTGCAGGTGTGGGCACTCAAATAAAAAACCATATTGTGACGGCACTCACGCAAAGGTGGGATTCAGAGCTGACGAAAAGATAGCCTTTGAATTAGAGTTGTAGGTTTCGAGACTATCAAGGAAGGTAAAGCGACTGAGCCTCAGTAACACCACATTTTCTTTAGGACTTGTCTTCACTATGCTTCTCTATGATGAATTCGCAGTATGGATCTCCATGGGCGATGCACGCGCGTCTCTCATACCTTATCCCCTCCTTAAACATTTTCGACAATTCACCACGGAATCCAGCTTCCATAAACTCACAGACAATCTCAGGAAATTTTGATGCGAGCTCATAGTATGGGCATGTGTAAAACCTGTAAATAAGCCTCTTCTCATCATATTTGACGATCTCAACCCCTCCGACGTTGCTTTTGAGAAATTGATCCACAACCTTCTCCTTAAAATCTTTGACATCCATCTTCTTCAGGCCCTGTTTAGCGAGTGATTCGACCAATTTCTTAGCAGACCTCGCACCTATCATCTCAAATATCTTATTAGCCCTCTCGCCGAAATAGTCAAGTATAAACTCCATCATTGCTGTTGCAAGCTCAATGTAGTTTCTAGGTGGAAGCATTATTAAGGGGGCGTCAGGCGCTATCTTATAAACGAACTTAGGCCTTCCAACACCCCCCTTAACCTCAATGTGCTGTATGAAGCCTATCAGCTCAAGCTCCTTCAGATACTGGCGGGTTGTCCAGGGTGATAGGCTGACCTTCTCAGAGATCTCCTCAACGCTCATAGGGCCGCTATAAAGTAACCTTATTATTTCCATCTTCTTAGGGGTAGACAAGGCCTTCAGGATCGCTCCCAGATCCTCACCTCTCATGAGACACCATTATTTATATGGATGATGTTAGCAAAATATTTTCCTACTGAATACCTAAAACCCAAACACTTTAGCGTTGAAGTAAGGGCTATAAGCGACGTTTAAACCAGCCCCATAAGGTTAGAGAAAGCGCTATAGCTATATAACAGCCCTGAACGACCAACCTGATGAACTCCATCCTAGTAGAATAACCCAGCAATGCCGCTAGAACCGACCCAACCAACCCTTCCTCATGCATTATGTTATCCTCGCCTATCGGAAGCTCAAGGGCGGTCCATGCAATAGAATCCAGGTTCCAGCCATTATCTAAGCCATACTCCACCAGCTCATGGACGCCTTGCCCCAGCAGCCCTCCGGCCACTAGGATTAAAAGAATGCTCATAACCCTAAAGAACACCCTAAAGCTCAACCTCAAACCCCCGATGAATACTAGGGAGGATAGTAAGAGAGCCCCGATAATCCCCAAGCCGCTTCCCACGAGGGTTGGCCATGGCTCTTGGGCTAGCAGGGGCATCATAAATAGCACTGCCTCCATACCCTCCCTAAACACGAGCGTGAAGCCTAGTAGGGAGATCATAAAGGAAGCCCCCGGCGAGACCACGCTCCTCGCAACCTTAACCTTCACCTCTTCAACCATCTTTACGCCCCTCGACCCCGTCCAATAAATGACACTGGTAAGTATGGCGACCGCTACAAACGTGCTTAAGATTTCAAAAATGTCTTTAAAGCCGCCAAAGATATATATTGTCCGAATAAGAAGACCAGCCAACACACTTACAAGCACGCCTACAGAAGCGCCTAAGATCAACGATCTTATCAGGCCCCTCCTGCCAGTCCTAACAAGCTGTATAAGGACTATCGCCACCAGGACGGCGGCCTCAAACGCCTCCCTAAACGTTATGAGGAACTGAGCCAGCATCCCTAAACCCTAAGGCTTATGTAGGGGGTATTTAGTCTAGCTGATTGAAGGGTTTTTGACGCGTCTAAAACTGACTACTCCTTCAAACTCCTTAACAACTGGACGCAGGGCGAATCCTCATACCCCGCCTCCTCAGAGACAACCCACTCAAGCAGAGGCCTTATAGCCCTCATCAACCCCTCCCCACGCCTCGTCAGGGAATACTCGACCCTAGGCGGCTTCTCAGGATAAACAATCCTCTTTATGAGCCCAAGCTCCTCAAGGCTCTTCAGCCTCTCGGACAACGTCTTCGGACTCATCCCTGGAAGCGCCCTCAGAATCTGGTTAAACCTCAGCCTACCGCTATTACCTATGACGGATATTATCAGAAGAGTCCACTTCCTACTGATCACCCCAAGTATACCGCCAAAAGGGCATGGATAAAAGACGCCCCTACTTTCCGGCTCCACAGGACATCACCAAAATCCCATCTACTATACTAAAAGAAACTACACAACTTAAATACTTTACTTTAGATAGTAACTACTGGTGGAAAAGTATGCCCCACCTGATAGAGGTCTTCATATCAGGGTGCCCGATATGCAGGGAAACAATAAGGATCATCGAAGCATCGAAATGCCCAGAATGCAGGCTAGTAATATATAACTTACAGGAAACCCCCGAGGCTATGGCCAAAGCTGAGGAGTATGGCGTAAAAGCAACACCAACAATAATAATAGACGGCAAGATAAGACTAGTCGGAAAGCCCAGACCAGAAGAACTCAGACAAATCCTCAGAACCTAAAACACAAAACATTTTTTCCATCACACCCAAACCCACACATAGGCCCCCAGGGCGCAACCCGCCCTAACTCGCCTAAGCAAATACAGCATTAAGTCTATGATAGCTAATAGATCAGCAAAACTAAATTATATTATAATTACAATTCTACAATATTTTTGATATAATATTAGAAAAATTAATGTCTATATTCGGAATATCGATTATGGTACGAAACATACATGCATGAGGCCCTTAGTCAAGCCACCTACACAACGAACACAGCCCCATAAGAGGTGTCGTCATGCATGTAAATGGGGGTATGCTGTAGCCTTTCTCGCCCTTCACCCTCCATTTACACCCTGTCTATCAAAATCCCAGTAGGGTTAGAGTAGCGCCCCTATGCAGATATTTATTGAGAATATTGGGGTGACAGGCTTTTCGCGCATGGTTACAGCTATTCATATTTTCTGTAGCTCGATTACCTGGTCTGCCAACGTTCCGCCTATAAGCCGCCCAACAATCACTAATACCAGTAGGTCAAGCCATGATGGGGCCTGTGGATAGTAGATCTCCTTGCCCGCCCTTATAGCTCCATTTATGGCCTGGAGAGTCTCGGGGTGGTATCCCCTTAAGTATATCTCCAGGAACCTGACATCACCCACCAGCGTGTAGAGTAGATCCTTGACAAACCCAATTACCATCGGCGTTATGATCAGGATTACCGCAATCTTAAGGACATACCCGACCGAAAGCCGCCTTTTGGCCTTTTTGAAGGCCTCCCTCAGGGGGTGGCCCGTGAGGAGATATGCTCCCATGGTCAGGAACAGCTGGTAGAAGTATGCTAGCTGCGCTACCGCAAAGATGATGTTAACGCCAGCCATCAGAGGTAGCAGCCATATGTATGAGGTGGGGTAGAGGCCGTGGAGAAGCGGGGGCAGGATCATAATGAACATTAAGAGGAGGTAGATTAAGGGTGTTGTGAGCAGCACAAGCCAGCTCTTCCTAGGCCCCTGAAGCTTAAGGTTGTAAACGTCGAAGAGGTAGGCAAGTGGAAGTATATAGATGAAGAGGTTTGAGAAGAACCCCCAGAGAGCTAACGACAAGAGATAGTTCATGAAGGCTTCAAAGGACGAGAAAACGCTAACCGCACGATAGGGAGGCCCTAGATTAAAGGGATACCAGTTAAAAATAGCTAGGGCGGTTACAACCATGAGAAATGAGGAAAAAAGAAACTTCCTCAAGGCTCTCACTCAGGGATTGGCGTAACCTTGATTGAGTTCTCCCAGACCCACTCAGGCTGAAACTGATTTACCCAGACCATGATCCTTAGAGTCCCCTGCTGAGCCAAGCCCGGCACATCTATGTTAACCTCAAACTCTGGTTCCATATGGGCGACCCCCTCCATCAGCCATCCTGTTTGGTAGTCAAATCGGTAAAGATGCTTGTCATTATCCAGCACCTCCGACGAGAATGTAACATCTGCCGTAAGCTCCTCCCTTATAACTTTGTACATATTCAAGCCGATGCCTACATAGGAGGTTACCGAAGAAAGACGCCGGCCGATGAAGTGAAGCAACCATCGGAGATAAGGCAACGCTGATCCAAGCGAAGTTAGATCTGGCAGGCTTGCCCCAGGCCCCTTGTAATACCTATAGGCTGTCCACATGTATGGATCGCTCCCCACCAACTCCAACTCCACCGTAAGCCTCTTTACACGGTAATCAAACTCATCACCCGCATCAAACCTCACGGTGGTATGTACAGTTTTTCTCATACCACTCTCAGACACCTCGCCGTTAAACGTCATCGTCGCTGTGAGAGTAAAACCATAACCACAGACCGGGCGGGCCTCCAGAACGCTTCCATACAGCATGGACTGATGCATAATCCCTGTTAAACCCCATCTGGGGCTATAGTCGTCGTATAGCGATGTATGAAGTAAAGTGGAGTTCTCCCTCCAGTAAATGAACCTCATTGGCCTTCCCAGCATTTTAAGCGGTTCTGAATCTGTCGTTAAAACTGCTATTGATAGGTATAGGTGGGTGTCGGTTGGGAGGGGTCTTGAAAGCTCGACCTCGAGAACCACTGGTATTTCTTGGAAACTTGAGAAATACAGCATTATGTCTAGGTCTGACAGGTGTAGTTGGGGTTGGAATCCTATCCCGCCTGCATCCGGCGAGGCGTTGTACTCCCTGGCCTCTACGTGCCCTGCAACCTCGAAGCTCAACCTTATCTTCATACCGTAAACAGGCCTGGTGAAAGTGTAGGACATGTTGAATAATGGCCGTACTAACGCTTCGCGTCCAGCCATCACCAGAGCCATCCCCTCTTCGAAAAACATGAAATTCTTAAATACCGTGCGTTTCTGACCTGGGCCGAGCGCTGATGTTAGTG
>WAQG01000119.1 GCA_015520395.1 Candidatus Geoarchaeota archaeon | reverse complement strand
TTAAGCGATGCGACAGCTCCGTGCCCGATCAGACAGTCCCGCTCCATCTCACCAAACCTCAACCCACCCTCTCTGGCCCTCCCCTCTGTAGGCTGTTTTGTAAGTATCTGCACAGGCCCCCTGGCCCTCGCGTGTATCTTGTCAGAGACCATGTGGTGTAGCTTCTGGTAGTAAACTATGCCGACAAATATCTCGGCCTCCAGACGCTCCCCAGTAAACCCGTTGTATAGAACCTCCTTACCCCTTGGCTCAAACCCGTAGGCCATAAGCTCCCGCCGCACCCTCTCCTCGACATTCTCCTCAAAGGGTGTCCCATCCTCTATCTCACCCTTGAGGGCTGCAAGTTTGCCAGTTATGCTCTCTAAGAGCTGGCCGATTGTCATTCTTGAGGGCATAGCATGCGGATTGATTATGAGGTCGGGAACTATGCCGTCCTCGGTGAATGGCATGTCTTCTTGAGGCAGCAGTATTCCGACGACGCCCTTCTGGCCATGCCTAGAGGCGAACTTATCCCCTATCTCCGGAATCCTAAGATCCCTCACCTTAACCTTTATGAGCGGGTTGCCCTCAACGGTCATCGTCAGGATAACCCTGTCCACGATGCCCTTCTCTCCATGCCTGAGGGCAACGGAGGTGTCCCTCCTGCTAAGCCTCCTAAACTCGCCGTACTCCTCCATGAATCTTGGCGGGCTGGTACGCCCTATGAGGACCTCGTTTCCATAAACCTCTATCTCAGGCGGCACGATCCCATCGGGCTCAAGCTTGGCGTAGCTCTCCGAAACCCTATAGTTCTTAACCGTCGGCTCAGGTATCTTTATTTCATCCTTAGTGCCGCCCGGATACCTCCTCTCCTCGGCCTCGTAGAGCCTGAAGAAGGTGCTCCTGGCAAGCCCCCTATCAACAGCGGACTTGTTAAGAATAACCGCATCCTGAATATTATAACCAGTATAGGAAAGCACCGCAACCACCATGTTCTGGCCAAATGGCACCTTGTCTAGCCCTATGATCCTCATGGGCTTAGTGTCCACCAGTGGCCGCTGCGGGTAATGAAGAAAGTGTCCCCTCGTATCAACCCTTACCATGAAGTTAGTCAGGGGTATCCCGAGGGCCTGCTTACCCATGGCCGCCTCGAAAGTGTTCCTCGGTGAGTGGTTATGGTTTGCGAAGGGTATGACCGATGCGACGACTCCAAATAGGGCTGCAGGCGCTATCTCCAGGTGGGTGTGCTCCTTGCGAACCTCCTCCGGCCACACAGCTATATATGCGTTCTCCTCCTCCTCGGCGTCTAGATACTCGATGACCCCCATCCTGAGAAGATCACTCCAGGTTAGTTTGCCTGACCTAAGCTTCTCAACATGCTCTTTGGTCAGCTTGGGTTTCCCATTCTCAACCACTATGAGGGGTCTGACGATCCTGTTTGCATCCGCGTTTACCCTAACCTCAACGCCAAACCCGCCTTCAACGTACGCGACGTTTATCTCGGGGCTTATTTCTCCCTTCCTCCTATACATCCTAATGGTCTTGACGAGTTCCTTGGGCCTTGGATGCTTCCCAATCAAGATATCATTGACGTAAACATCAGCCCAGTTTGGCTGGGCCTCTTCGACCGGCCTAACATTGAAAACCGTGTAGAGCATCCTCTTGACTGATTCGAAATCCTCACCGGTAGTCACAACGGCCATCAATGAGAGGTTCTTTACAAGCCCACAGTTTGGACCCTCAGGCGTCTCGATGGGGCATATGCGTCCCCACTGGGTTGAGTGGAGCTCTCTGGCCTCGAAGTGGGGTTGGCTTCTACTGAGAGGCGAGACGACCCTTCTGAGGTGGCTGAGCGTTGCAAGGTAGTTGGTTCTATCGAGAAGCTGGCTTACACCGGTCTTGCCGCCAACCCAGTTGCCCGTGGCCATATGGTGCCTCAGCTTATCGGTAATTATGTTAGCTCTTACAAGCATGTTTATGTTTATCCTTTCTATCTCCCTTCTCTTTACAAGCAGCTTCTCCAGCTGGTACTTCACATCTCTCTGGAACTGCCTGAACACGTATCTGAAGAGTACTGCAAGCATGTCCCCAGCCAGCTTCAGCCTCTTATTCTTGTAGTGATCCTTGTCGTCGATGGGTCTGAGGCCAAGGCTCACCTCTATGACGCGCCTCGCCATCTGGGCAAGGTAGCGTGCTTTTTCAATTCTGTGCTCTGGACTTGAGCCTATGTGGGGCAGGAACTGCTTATCAATTATCCTCTCCGCTATTTCTCTCCTCCTCTCCCTCGGCCTTCCATGAGCGACCCTGGAGCCTAGATAATCTATCGCCTCCTCAATCGTCCTTATCTCCTGGGCCTCCTCAAGGGAGATCACCAGCTCGTTCTGAACTCTGGGGTTGCTTGAAACCATCTCAACAATATCCCTATCCCTCTCAACCCCAAGTGCCTTCATCATTACTGCAAACGGTATCCTTGCCGGAGTTGCTGGGAACGTCACGTAGAGGGCACCATTCTTCCTTAGCTCCAGGCTTACAGGAGTTTTCTGAGCGGGGGTCGATGAAAACACCTTTGCTATGTAGAGTGCTCCACTGCTCTTAGGAGCCACATCAACTATGATTTTATTTACGGCCAGGTCCTCCTGGGCAACTATCACCCTCTCAGAGCCGTTTATTATGAAGTAGCCTCCCGGATCCTCGGGGCTCTCCCCGTATTTTATCAGTTCCTCCTCACTCTTGCCATGAAGAACACAGAGCTTAGACTTGACCATCACGGGAAGGTGGCCTATCAAAACCTTGCCACTGTTCCGCTCTATTCCATCGACATAAAGGGACATTTCCAGGTATATTGGGGCCTCATAGGTGAAGTTCCTCAGCCTGGCATCCATGGGGGTCGCGTCAATCCTATAACCTCTCGCCTCCTTTACGGAGGGCTTGCCCAGATATATCCTCCCAAACTCAACGTAACAGCCGGGAAGCTCCGTCTCGACCCTATGCATCTCATCGATGATCTCTTGAAGCTGCCTCTCAATAAACCTGTTATAGGAGTTCAGGTGGAGCTTGACGAGCCCCATCTCCTTCACAAATGCCTCGACAAGGGCCCAACAATCCTCACGGCTTATCCCAACGTCACGACCTCCCACATAGCCTCACCCCGGAACAACATATCGATACACGACTATCTCCCCGGCAGTCCTGCTCTTACGGATAATCTTCACTACATCCCCCGGCCTAGCACCGATAGCCCTAGCGGCCGGGTCAGAAGCCCTTATCCAAGGCAGCTGCCAGGGCTTTTTCTTCAACATCTTTAGGAGTTTAGCCCTCTCCTCCTTAGTTAGCAGTATGTGTACAGGCACCAACTCATGCTCGAAAATGTCAAACTCCTCAGCCTCCAAAGCCTATCCCAACCCCCGTAGCCACAAACAATACCCCAACCTAAGTTATAACCTTTATGCTGACAGGTAAAGGGCACTCCGACACCGTTATTTACCGTAACCCCATGTTATTAGTAGGCGATGGGCGAAAGACCCTCGTTCTTAGCCACAATAATGAGCAGCCGCCCCCTCATAATAGCATTAACCATGCTTGTTGCCGGGATTTTCCTGGCCCTCATGGCGGACTATCCGGTATATGAGCAGAAGGTGGAGCCGTTTCATCTGACATTTCAACCTGGATCTAACAGGACTATAGGCTTGCAGAGCTACGACGGCTTCCACCCTTACAACTCAACGCTAAAAATCGTCTCTGATAAAAATTTATCAATTATCATAGTTAACATCGAGTCGAGGCGCTCAAAACGCCTCGATTTGAAGCCCATGCAGAAGGTCAGCCTCTCCTATATGGGGGCACCGTTCCTAAGAATCTCAGCCGTGGGAGGAGACTTCCCCGCAACGCTTGAGTGCACTTACGTAGTGGATGGGTATAGGAAACCCTATCTATGGTTGGGGCTGCCCTCGGCCATAATAATATTTGCGGGCTTCATACTAGCAGTAAAAGGCTACATAGCACTGTTGAGCAATGTTATAGAGGAGTGAAGGCGTTCTCAGCTTGCCCAGCTGGAAAAATATTTAAAGCTGGATAGGTTATAGGTATGCCTGAGGGTGTAATCGATGAGGAGTGTTATAAACATTAAGATAGCCGGTGTACTGGCAGTAATCCTGCTGCTAAGCTTTAGTGCCCTGGCAGTTGTCCTGACAGTACCAACGGCAGCCGCCCAACAGAAGGGCCCCGTCTCCGACGTCCTGTACTTTAGACAGTATACAGATGAGGAGGCGGCTATACTGGCTGTTAGGTCTAAGGAGATCCACATGTATGCCTGGAGGCTGCCACCAGCCAGAGTTTCAGGTCTCCAGGAGGAGCCCGACGTCACGCTCTACTCTAACCCTAGGGGAGGTCTTTACAGCCTCCTTGTGAACCCGGTGCCGGAGAGCGTTACTGGAGAGTTTAACCCCTTTGAGTTTAAGAAGTTTAGGTGGGCCCTCCAGTTTCTTATCGATAGGGACTTCTTCGTCTCATACATACTTGGCGGCTACGGCGTGCCCATGTTGAGCTGTATAAGCCCCAATGATCCCGACTGGCTTGTCGTTGGAGACTATGTTGAGGCGCTTGGAATTCCGTACTCTGGAGACGAGGAGTACGCTTACCAGCTGATGACCGAGGTGATGACTTCAGCCGGAGCTGTGAAGCAGGGCGACAAGTGGTACTACAAGGGGAAGCCAGTAAAGATAAAGTTCTTCATAAGGGTCGACGACCCAATAAGGCTGACCTTCGGGATGAACCTCGCTTCAAAGCTTGAGGAGTTCGGCATAACCGTTGAGAGAGTTACTGGAGACCTGTGGGCAGCCTTCATAAACGTTTACATGTCTGACCCCAAGGAGCTGAAGTGGCACCTCTACACCGAGGGCTGGGGCAGCAGCGCCTTCGTAAAGTACTCAGACTGGATGCCCGTCCAGATGTATGCACCATGGCTAGGCTTCATGCCGGGCTGGGGCGAGCCGACCTACTGGAACTACAAGAACGACACTATTGACGAAATAACGAAGAAGCTGGCCTTCGGCGAGTATAAGAGCAAGGAGGAGAGGGATGAACTGCTGATCAAGTCTGTTCTAATGGGCGTAGAGGAGTCGGTAAGGATATGGGTCGGCCAGTCCAAGGAGTTCTTCGTCACTCTAAAGGAGGTTGAGGGCGTTATAACCGATTTTGGCGCCGGAATAGCAAACAGGCTCAACTTCTGGAACGCGAAATACAACGGTGAGGACACCCTGATTGTGGGGGTCAAATACCTAAGCCAGGGCGCATGGAACCCCATGGGAGGCTATGAAGACTGGTACACAGTCACCATCTACAGGGCAATCTCGGATCCAGGAACTTGGAGGCACCCGCACCTCGGTGAGGTTATGCCATGGAGGATAACCGACTATACCGTGACCTCTGATCCGGACGGCAACATACCCGTGCCCTCCGATGCCTTAAAGTGGGATCCGCTGAACAACCAGTGGGTTGAGGTTGGCTCAGGTAAGAAGGCTAAGGCCAAGGTCGTGATAACCTACAACATGGGTGGTGGCTGGCACGACGGCAACTCGATAACCATGAATGACATTAGATACACACTCTACATGCTCTGGGAGTGGGTCAGTGAGGATGAGACGGGGGACAAGTACTACGACCCGGTGTTCGCCATAAGCAATGAGGACTACGCTAACACGATCCTAGGTATAAAGTTCATAGGCGATGACACGATCGAGGTCTACGTAGACTACTGGCATTTCGATGAGAAGGAGATCCTTGCATATGCAAGCTTCTGGGCCAGCACACCATGGTACCTCTACGCAGCAATGGAGGAATACGTGGTCGAGGGCAAGGCCGCATTCACCAACGCGTATGCCCAGAGGCTTGGAGTCGAGTGGCTAAACCTCGTTGCCCGCAAGCAGGCGATGGATCTTGTAGGCATACTTGAGAAGTTTGCTGAGGAGAAGTATGTACCGCCCGCCTTGGAGGGCTACATAACCCCAGACGAGGCTGCAGATGCCTATCAGAAGGCTGCCCTCTTCATAAGGAGCTACGGCCACGCGGTGATCAGCAATGGTCCATATAAGATGACCGAATACGTGCCTAACGAGTATGTCAAGCTTGAGGCATTTAGAACGCATCCATTCGATAAGTCCAAGTGGGAGGCATTCACAGTCGCTAGATGTGCAGAGATACGTGGGATAGAGGCCCCAGTATACTTCACTGCCGGAACCGAGTTTAGCGCCACCGCAACCGTGCTCGTCGGAGGCGAGGAGTCCTCCGAGGCCGACGTAGTCTTCAAGATATCTGGACCAGAGGGCGTCGTATACAAGGGCACAGCCACGCCCGGCACAACCGCTGGAGAATTCATAATCACAGTGCCCGCAAGCGATACCTCAGGATGGATTGCTGGGGAGACATACACGTTAAAAGTCATAGCCGTAAGCCGCTATTGTGCACTTCAGGCAGTGAGTGAGACGCCCTTCCTAGTCGTGGCGGGCACATCGCCAAGCCCAACAACATCGCCAAGCCCAAGCCCAACAACATCGCCAAGCCCAAGCCCAACAACATCGCCAAGCCCAAGCCCAACAACATCGCCAAGCCCAAGCCCAACAACGCCTACCAGTCCGCCGCCAGGGATAAAGCCTGAAGTGATTGCTGTAGCTGTAGTGCTTATAATAATAATTGCTATTGCAGCAGTGTATCTGCTAAGAAGGCGCTAAAAACCCAATATTCCTAATAATTTTTTCAGATTTTTATAACATTTTGGCCCCTAAATGTTAGAGCTTGGAGTCACTGTTTTGCCTCCCGCTGCGAGTAAAAACTTAATAGCTATTCTCCGAAGATATTTTAGGGGTGTAGAGAGTGGGCTATGGAACCTACATCCTCATGAGGGCCATAAACTCAGTAGTTGTTATAATAATAGTTATGATACTTTCATTCTTGATGTTCATAGGGATTTCGGACGCCCAGTGGGATAGGATGATAAAGGAAACAGCGACTATGCAGTGTATGCAGAATCCCCATGTTAAGGATAAGGAAGCTTGTATCGAGCAGCGCGTTAAGGAGATGAGAGAGATCTTCAAAATAGGTAAACCGTGGTATGAGAGGCTTGTCCCAATGCTTTCTAGGATACTTCGGTTCGACTTTGGATACGCTATGGTTCTGCAGAGTGATTGGGGCAGTAAGAACGTTAGGGACATCATACTTGCCAGGGTTCCTAGAACGCTGATACTGTTTGGCACCGCCACAATAGTAACAATACTTATTGGGATTTATC
>WAQG01000118.1 GCA_015520395.1 Candidatus Geoarchaeota archaeon | reverse complement strand
ATATGGAATATATGAGGCAATTATCGTGAATATTGTATGAATAGTATTGTATATTGCCGTAAATATTAAAGTCAATATTAGGACGTCCAGTTCATTGCTTGTGCTAAAACCCCAGACCGACAGGTATCCCGATGCGTAATCTATGAACCCCCTGAAGAGCACCCAAAGATACAATACGTTTATGAAGGTCATAACTAAAACCCTGACTAAAATACCTCCAACAATGCCGATAAGAAGGCCTTTTGACTTCATCCCTCCCGCTAATTTTGATGCAAGATGAAAACCTATGATCATTGAAATAACTGCAATATACTTCATGGGAGCCCCAACGGGGTTTCTTGACATGAGAACGATGAAGTGGGCAGTTGATGTTATCAGCCCGCCCCAAACACCAAAGAGTAGGTAGCTGAGAAAGTCAGGGGCCTCCGCCAAGTCAAACATGAGGTATGGAAGGATGGGGTACGGAACCTCGATCTTTAAGACTGATATAACAATAGCTGCAGCTCCCAACATTGCCGAGCCCGCCAGCATATATGACCTTCGGGTTCGAGTCCGCAGCATCATAGATACTTATGAGTAAACGTTACAGATATAAGTTTCTACCCATATTTTGGTATGAAATGCTGAAGCCGACCCTCTGGTTCACTCTCTATAGGCTTGGGGAGCTCGGCGGGGTCTGGAGGCCCGTTGAAATATCAACACCTAGGCTGGCCAAGATGCTGGGCTGCTCTCAGCAGACTGCGTCAAGGCACCTAATTGAATTGGAGAGGCTCGGGTATATTGAGAGAAGGATTGAGAGGAGGAGCGAACTTGTCAAGATTACTGAAAGGGGCAGGGAGGCGCTTGAGTCTGTTTATTATGGGTTAAAGATGGCGTTAGAGGAGGGGGAAACGGTGCTTCCAACGGAGGTCGTTGGAATCGTCTTTACCGGCATGGGTGAGGGCGCATATTACGTTTCCAGGCCTGGCTATGTAAGGCAGTTTGTGAGGAAGCTTGGGTATAAGCCGTATCCGGGTACCCTGAACCTGAGGCTTGTCTCGCCACCCACGAGGAGCTTTCTTGAAAGGTATAGGCCTATTGAGATAGAGGGCTTCCAGACGCTTGACAGGACCTACGGGTCTGGTAAATGCTACCCTGTGCTCATAGAGGGTAAATATGAGGGGGCTATAGTGGTTGCTGAGCGCACCCACTACGGCTACGATGTGATAGAGGTGCTCTCCCCATACAACCTGAGGGAGGTTTTAGGGCTTAAGGATGGGGATAAGGTTAGGCTGGTTATGAGGGCTAAGCCGTGGTGATAGACTCATCTGAGCCTCTTCGACACGTAAACCCCGTCGTCCCTGTAGCCTAGCCTCCGGTAATACTCCTTAACTCCTATCCCACTCATAACGAGGATCTTCCTCGCGTCGAACTCCTCCCTCGCTATCCTCTCAGCCTCAGCCAGAAGCCTTCTCCCATAACCCCTGTGCTGCCATGAGTACTCAGCCCGCTCCCCCAGCGGGAGGGCGATGCTGTATACGTGGAGCTCCCTGACTATTGCCGATGCGGTCTCTGTTATTTCGGGCCTCCAAGCCTTCTCAGAAGGTATTCTTAGCCTCAGGATTCCTATTAAGAGATCTTGCTTCACATCCTCGAAGGCAAGGAAGACCTCATGGCCTCCTGACGCCTCATAGTCGTGCCTGACAAGCCTTACATACTCCTCCATTGGCGAGACGCCACGCTTAACGTAGTTTATCCCGGCCTCTCTACACCTTATCTCTCTACACTTGAGGCCGAGCTCCCTGAGTCTCCTCATCGCCAGCTCCCTCAGGTTGCTCTTCTTCACGCCTGCCTCTATTATAGGGGCGGGGACGTCCCTATGCACACGCATAACCCTCACCCATGGTGGAATCATCGCCAGGATCCTCGCAACGAGATTCACGGTCACATCCTCCGGATACGGCTCGTAGAGGCCCTTGCGCCACCACTCATAGAGCTCTGAGCCCTTTATCACCAGGGTTGGGTATATCTTGATCATGTCAGGCATAAATCTTGGATCCCTAAATATGGTTTCAAAGGCTGTTAGATCCTTCTCCGGAGTCATCCCGGGCAGCCCCACCATCATATGGTAGACAACCTTCAGGCCAGCATCCTTAAGCCTTCGAGTTGCCTCGACGCTCTCCTCAACAGTATGGCCCCTCCTAACCAGCTCCAAGACGTCGTCATAGATCGTCTGGACACCGATCTCCACCCTGGTGGCCCCCAGCCTCAGCATGTCATCTATATGATGCGTCTTAGCGAAATCCGGCCTTGTCTCCAGGGTGAGGCCCGTACACCTGATCTCAGCCGTCTCATTCGCCCTCTTAACCTCCTCTATACTAACGTGGTCGGTAAGCTCCATCCTGGGAAAGTCGTTAAGGGCCTTTATGGCCTGTGCTATGAACCACTCCTGGTAGTCCCTCGGGAGGGCCGTGAATGTCCCTCCCATCACTATCATCTCTATCTTGACGGGCCTATGCCCGGCGGCGACGTACTGGCTCAGCCTGTTCTGCACCTGAAGGTATGGATGGAAATCGTTTTGGATCGCTCTCATCAGGGCTGGCTCCTCGCCCAGGTAGCTCTGGGGCGTATTGTAGCTAGGCCCTCCAAAACAATATACACATTTGCCCGGACATGGGGAGGGTTTCGTCATTATGGCCACTACGTGGATTCCTGAGGCGGCCCTGATCAGTCTCCGTATAGCCTTCATCTAACACTAGATGTTGGAGGAGGTTAATGAACCTGGCCCTACGTGGCTGGGATGGGCGAAGGCTTTTAAGGGGTGAGTTTTTCGTGAGCTAGAGTTGACGACGCTGGTTGGCCATAGGGCCAATACCTGGGCCAAGATTGACTGGTATTTAAAGCTTGGCGTGAGGATCTTAGAGGTCGATCTGCGGGGCAGCGATGGCGTCCTTAGGATCGAGCATGGCTATGGCTCGATAATGCCGGCAACCCTCAGAGAAGCGTTCCTCAGAAGGCTACTCTCATATTTCTCCCGGAGGGGCGGGCCCAGAGATCTAGGAGAGCTTGTCCGCCGTGTTGGATCCGGGGTTGAGCTTTGGCTTGACATTAAGGATGACCTCCCGCCAGGGCTTGTTGCGGACAGTTTAAGAGCGCTTGGCCTAGAGAGATCCTATGTGTCCTCAAAGTATCATGGGTTGCTTAGGGGTTTAAAGGAGCGGCTTCCAACCCTAAAGGTATATCCGACCATCCAGGAGCGGCCGCTGTCGGCCTCCCTGATAGCTGGGGTTGTAGGTGGGGATGGAGTCGCCATCGAGATAGGATACCTGAGTAGGGAGCTTGTTGAGGAGCTCCATGGAGGCGGGTATGGGGTGGCGGTATGGGTTGTTAATGATGTTGACCAGGCCTTAATGGCCAGCGAGATTGGGGTTGACCTAATAATAACTGACAGGCCCGACCTCTTGAAGCTGGCCCTGGGCGGCGAGTTTAAGAGGGGCCTCCTTAGGAGGCTTTACGAGAGGCTCGTCAGGTAGTTGGGTATATCTTTCTTCCAAGGGCCTGGTAGCTATTATCATAGATCTCCCTTATCTCCATTATAAGGGCGGGGTACCATGGGTGGCTCCTCTCCCCACGGGGGGCCGCATGGATCAGATCGTGAAGCAGGTTTACGTATTCGTAGAGAGGGCCCTCCTCTACTATCCATGCCCTAGCCCTTATCTCATAGGCCCCTCGGTCGGGGGGCAAGAGTATCCCGATAGCAACCTCCCCAGTACTTTCAACGTTGACCCATGTGTGCCCTCTGGACATCAGGTGGGTTGACAGGAGGCGGAGGTCGACCTTTTTGGGATCATATACCGTTTTTAGGAGCAGTTGGAGTGCTCCCCTCATGGGGTCTTCCCCGGGGCTTTCAAGGAAGGATCTGAATGTCGATATTGTCTCCTCGATGAACTCGTCCCTTACGACGAAGCTGACCATGAAGGGAGCCACGTTTATTCCAGCCGGCCCATAGCTCGCTATCATGGGGGCCATTAGGGGGGCTGCCTCCAGCAGCCTTCGCTCATCGAAACCCCTCTCCAGAGCTTCGATGACCAGCCGCCGCCTATACTCATAATAGTCCTTCACGAATCTTTCAGGCAGCATTTGACGCACCCGACCCCAACACGGCGGAACCCTAGTTAAATGTAGCCTTCGAGGCTGCTAGACCCTGTAGAGTATCGGCTCCCTGATGTACGACATGTCCCAGAACTTCTTCTCATACCACGTGCCAACCTTAAAGTGCTCCATCATCCTCTCAAGCTCGCCCTCCTCGGCCTGGGCGGCCTCGGCGTCTAGAACCTCTAGATACCTCTTCACGAGGCTCTGATACTCCTCCGACGCATAGCCAGATATCCAAATCCTGTAGACCTCGTGCCCCGCCCCCTTAGTATCCTTGAGGAGAAGGCCTATCTCGGCATAGCTCCAGAAGCATGGGGCGAGGCTCGCCATAAGCTCCCTTGGGGTTCCGAAGACCGCCACCCTCAGCATATAGCTAGTATAGGCTAGGGTTGTGGAGGAGTATCCTGGGCTTGGCGGGATGTCCTTGAGAACGTTTCTCAGCTCCCTCTGCATTGCCACTTCTCCTTCAATCGTGGCTTTAACCACGTCTACCAGGAAGTCTCTAAGCTCATGGCTTTCTGCCTTCGAGGAAGCTATCAATAGGGCTGAGAGGAGGTCTTTAAGGTAGACTGAGTCCTGGGAGAGGTAGTATCTGAACTTTGGTAGGGGGAGCGTGCCCAGTGCCATCTCTATGAGGAATGGGTGTTTGAGTATTGCGTCCCATATGTTGGAGACGGACTCCTTAGCCTCAAGCGAGAATATCATAGCATCCACCTTACAGTGAAAGAGGTATAAATGCTACATAAACATTTTACCCCCATAGCTATGGTGGACTTTAAAGAGGAATTTCCCATCCTGAAGAGCCACGTCTATCTGAATGCGGCGTCGATCGCCCCGACGTCCAGGACAGTTCGTGATGCAGTGGCAGGGTTCTTTGAGGAGACCTTTAATGATCCACTTACAGCTGAGGCCGTTGAGGAGATCGTGGAAGATGTTAGGACGGTTGTCTCCAGATTCATCGGCGCCAGACCAGTCGAGATTTCCTTCGCCCCCAACGTCTCAACCGCCCTCAGCATCGTCGCCTGCTCTATGAGGAGATTTGCCAGAAGGGTTCTAACCTTTGTCAACGAGTTCCCCAGCATTGTAAGACCATGGATCGCCAATGGATATCAGGTATACTACTCGCCCACCCTAGACCCCCACAACCTTGCAAAGATAGTTAGGGAGAAGAAGATCGACGTGGTGGCCCTGAGCCACGTCAACTACCTCACGGGTGAAAGGCTGGACGTGTCCTCTCTGAGGGATCAACTCGGCGATGTTACCATAGTTCTTGACACCTACCAGTCTACAGGCGCCCTCAAAACACATTTCAAGGATCTAGGGGTTGACATAATGGTCTTCGGCTCGGCCAAGTGGGTGGCGGGGCCCCAGGGTGTGGCGGTTCTCGTGGTAAGGGAGGATTTGATCAACAGGTTGGAGCCGTGTGTTCAGGGTTGGAGGAGCTTGGAGGACCCCTTCAGTTTTAATGCCAGTGGGGGGGAACTGGCAGCCAGTGGTAGGAGGTTTGAGGCCGGGGGCCTCCCATTACCCGTTCTTAAGGGCTTTGAGGCAGCTGTCCGATTGCAGCTGAGGTTGGGGGTGGGGTGGATCGAGGAGAGGGTTCTCAAGTATTCGGACATGCTCTCTGAGGGGGCTGACAGGGTTGGGCTGCTCGCCATAACGCCTCCTGAGAGGGGGAGGAGGGCCGGCATAATCACCCTCAACATGAGCGGCTGCCGACTGGATGTAAGGGGGTGGCTGGCTGAGAGGCGGATTGTGGTTTCCTTTAGGAGGGGCTTCCTACGGGTCTCTCCACACTTCTATAACTCTAAGGAGGATCTAGATAGATTTCTCACCGAAATTTCAAGCTTATTAGCCTATTGTTAGGCAGGTTTGAAGGGTGGGCTCATTGCGAATGTACCCGCTGATCCTCGTAGCGCTGGTCGTCGTCTTAGCCACCATCCCTCCAGCCTACACCCTTGATGTCACGGTTTCGGTTACCCTGTTCTCCTCCCCCGACTCTAGCTTCCAAGTTCTTGTGAACGCTATAAACAGCAGTAGGAGCTACTTGTTCATCGAGGTCTACTCGGTCAGCAACCGGCAGCTAATAGACCTTGTTAGCAGCGTTGCTAGGAGGGGTGTCAGGGTGGTGGCTATACTTGAGCGGGAGCACGCATCGAGGTTTGAGGACTCATACACGCTCGGAGCTGCACATGAGTGGTGGAGCAGTGGGGTTGACGTTAGGTGGGCTCCTGACATCTACAGGTTCCTTCACGCGAAGTTTGTGGTCATCGATAACTCCACGGTTATAGTGATGAGCGAGAACTGGGCTAAGACGGGCGTTCCCGTGGATCCGAGCTATGGGAACAGGGGGTGGGGCATCGTGATCCATAACTACCCCGAGCTCGCCAGGAGGTTCCTTAGAGCGTTCGACTATGACTACGCGAGATCGACACCCTATAGCCCTGAGGATGGCGAGGGGAAGCTGGCATCCTACAAAGCTTCCAAAGGAAGCTACCCACATCCCTTCACCGCAAAGACCATCAAACTCTCCCTCAAAACATCTCGCCTCGTTCCCGTCTTCTCGCCGGTGGACAGCGAGGAGAAGGTACTTGGGATTCTGAGGAGCGCTGAAACGGAGCTACTTATCCAGCAGCTGGACTTCGACCTGTACTGGGGCTCCAGGATTTCGCCCCTGGCCTTGGAGGTGATCAACGCCTCCGCCAGGGGTGTGGGGGTCAAGGTGATTCTCAACGCCTATGAGAAGGTGCCGGAGGATAACAGGAGGCTGGCCGAATACGTTTCTGGAAGGGGTGTGGAGGTCAGGTACAGCAACAATGTGTATTTCGTGACCACCCATAATAAGGGGGTTGTGGCCGACGGGCGGGTTGTGTTGATCTCCTCCATCAACTGGAACTATAACTCCCTACACAGGAATAGGGAAGCGGGGATCATCGTACATAATGTGGAGGTGGCCTCCTATTACAGGGAGATTTTCTACTGGGACTGGGGGGTTGGAAGGCCTATAAGACCCTCAGCCGCCCCAAGGCTGGTGATAAACGAGGTCGAGCTCAACCCTCCAGGTGGAGATAGGGGGGCTGAATGGATCGAGATATACAATCCAGGCGGAGAAACTGTTAATCTAGAGGGCTGGCTGGTCGAGAACTCACGAGGATCCAGTGTCAACCTCAATGGCTCCATAGCTCCGGGCGGGTTCCATGTCCATGTCTTCTCCAGCCTCTGGCTGAGGAACCGAGATGAGGTTGTTAAACTAATTGCTCCGGGCGGCGCCGTGGTCGATGAGACGCCAAGCCTGAGCGACGAGTATGACGACGGCAGGACGTGGCAGAGGATCAAAGATGGATACGACACGGACTCCCGGTCGGACTGGGTGTTTAGGGATGGAAGCATGGGTAGAAGCAACTCCCCGGCACAGACAACAATGCAAACGGCTCAAAGGCCGGAGGGCTTTAAGATTGATAGAAGGATGCTGGTGATAATCGGCATAGCAGTGCTTCTCGTAGCAGTGGTCCTGGTGATATACTTTGTCTGGGTTAGGAGGAGGTAGGTTGGCGCTTCCTCATAATGTACAGTAAGGCTCCTAGGGCTGCGGCGGCAACTATGAGTATTATTGCGATATACTGAGAGTAGCTGGGCTGGAGGGGGCCACCGGTTGTTGTCTTTGACGTAGTTGTGGGCGATGGGGTTGTTGAAGGCGATGGTGTCGGTGTGGATGTCGAGACTCCAGTTGGAATCGTGGTTGTGGTGGTTGTTGACGTAGTGGTCGGTGTCGTGGTTTCCGCCGTAGTGGTTGTTGGTGACGCCAGGTTATATGTATACTGCTTGCTTATAGCCGTGTTTAAGGCGTAGTCGCTCGCTACAATAACTATGCCTAACATGCCTTCTCCGGGATGGGCTATTTCCACCACGTAGCTCTCGTTGCCAGCGGGGAACATCACATATGATCCTATGCTTGAGCCGTCCAGCGTTAGGTTAGCCCTAACGGTCTCGACGCCCCAGCCCTCATCACTCACATTGACCGCTATCCGTATGGTGTTGTCTATCTGCTCTATCAGGGGCTCTCCTATCATGGGGGGCTCAGTATCCTCCTCCCTGGCTATGGTAACGCGGAGAGTCTTCCCTGGAGCCACGACGACCTTCACAGTAAATATGTTCCACCTGGCGGTGGAGTTCGCCTCGTAAGGAAAGGTTACTGGCGAGTATAGCGTGTAAGCCCATCTCGAGTAGTTTGTGGTCAGCAGGAAATACAGCGGGCCCCTGACCAGCGTGTCGAGGTTGTTTTCTACTATTGCCGTAACCGCATCCGTTGTGCCATCGTTCCTTGGACCATACCTAACAATTACTTTGTCGAGGGCTGTTGAGTGGGGCCTTACTGAGGGCGGCGTTCCAAACATAGAGAAGCTTGCAACGACGGGGTCGGGGTAGACCTGGATTAGCATCATTCTAAATCCCTCAGGCACATCCGGATCCATGCCGCCCACTATGGATGTGGAGGATACAAAGTGGTGTCTCAGATAGTAGGAGAAGACCTCATCCCTTCCAATTGACCCGCCGAGGATCAGCCTTATGTCATAGAGCCTAACCAGGTCTAACAGCTCATTAAGTAAATCCTGATGAGAGCGCCAAGCCTCGGTGGCGGAGGAGTAGAGTATCCTCTCGGACATATTCCACGAAAAGTTCTTGGTTGCCGCGAAGACGGAGGGGTATGTTGCAATGATCTTGAAATGCTCTGCCCCTACGCCCTTTAAAGCGTTTTTAAGCCACGTCATGGCGTCTCGCTCAATATACCCGTCCTTAGATTCGAGAGTATATACATATAGGTTGCCTATCCTGATGATACTCCTGGGCGGGGCTATCCACCTCTCAAAGACCTCACTATAGTCTGGCGGTGGGGCAACTACTATAGGGAAGTGAGCTGTCCCCAACGTCTCCACGATCTCCTCCACATATGGCGCCAAATCCCCGGACGTAAGACGCCCAGTTATCACAAGGAGGTCGACCTGAAGGAAATTCAGCTCATCGATAAGCAGCCTCAGGTTTTCAGGCTTCTGGTCATAGAGCAAATCGGATACATGAACGATCCTCATTGCTCCCGAAAGTGTGGTGTAGATGTAGAGGGAGTTTCTCTCCACAAGCCTATAAACATCCCCATCGACCCTCACATCAATAATAACATCGTAAAGCCCAGGCGTGATATCCGAGGGGAGCTTCACGGAGATCTTCAGCCTTCCATCCTTATAGCTAGTGCCAGCCAACAGGAGTTTTCGTTCATCGGTATAAAAGCTTCTCACCCAAACCTTAACCTTCTCAGGGCTTGTGGGAGAGCTAACTATAATCTCAATGGTTTCTGAAGGCTGGGCTGAGAGGGGGGCTCCTATTTTCGGGGAAACAATCCAGGGTTGCTCTTCGGCAGAGATATTTAACGGCGGGAAAACTGAGGATAGCGGGCAGATGGAGACCGTAAACATCAGGATGAGCATATATACTAGGATATTTCTCCTCATGGCTTTTCAACCCCTTCAACTAGAAGTTTAGCAGAGATAAAAAATATTGGTTTTTAGGGCATTTAAATCACGATCAGGTGTAGCGGTGTTATTATGCGTAGTGTGCCAGTTCTGAGGTCGATTACCTTTATTGTGAACATGTAGGTGCCGGAGGCCACGCCAAGCTCTGGGACGGTTATGTCGATTGGCAGCACCAGCTCCTCTCCGGGCTCCAGGGTCACTGTGTAGATCCACTTGCCATCCTCATAGGTCATCTCTGTGCCAGATATGTTTAGCTGTAGGCCCTCGGGGAGACCCTCGATCACTATCATGAGGTCGGTGGAGTATCCGCCGAGCGACTTTATAGTGAGGTCAAGCTCTCCTGTGTAGCCCTTCTGGATCGAGATCCAGTTTAGGTTGGTCGTGGCGCTATAGTCGCCTATATCTATTATCCCCTCGTCCACCACCTCTATCCTCAGGGTAGTGCAGCCCAGAAGTGCATCGTACTTGGTTATGTTGAAGCCCCAGGCGGTCTTCCCGTCATTATTGGTGATAAGGTGGACAATTATGGTGTCTCCAGGCACCCAGGCGCTCCAGTGGTCGGTCATGTTCTCCTTTATGACCTCGTAAATGATGCCCTGCGTATCTTCTATGTATATTACATCATTTGTCCTTAGCTCTATTGTGTCGAAGAAGACCCTCATGAACTTTGCTCCGGGCTCTGATATCGGGTAAGTCGCATCATAGTTGTTCGGATATGGGTGCGGAGACTCTATGGGCGTTGATAGCTCTACCCTCTCGAGTAGAGGATCAAACTCGGAATTGACCGGTATGAGCTCCTCTGTCTCCATGTTGTAGATCCAGACGAGTATATCAAAGCCGATCCTGACTCTAGCAGTTATATCATCGACGCTCCACTCATGGTATGGCATGCTGTTCCAATACTTCTCAACCATGTAGTTAACCCTGTATACCTTATAGGAGAACTCCACGGAGGATGAAAAGCCGCCGATGGCGGCAAGCAGTGAGTAGTCGGCGTAAACCCACTCTATCTGGTCAATGACAAAGCCGTTATAATTAATTATAAAGTCGCTTGCCAACCTGATCTTCACAGTGCTTCCTGGTACCCAGACAGACCAGTAGTTAGTGCGGTATCCGGTTATCCTCTCATACACGTTGTAGTTGTCATCCATGATCGTTATGTAATCATAGCCCCACTCCATTTGTATCCAGCTGAAGTGCACCCTGACTGCCGAGGCCATGGGCTGAGATATTGTCCACTCCATGTAGGCGTTGTTCGGATATGGGTGCGGAGACTCCACGAATACGGAGGACGTGAATATTGACTGAATCTTCACTGCCTTGAAGCCCCATGAGGGCTTTGGCCCCTCAACCTCGCCAGCACATGTACATATGCTGACACTTGGGCTGTTCGTGATCTCGAGCACTATTACCACAGTGTCGACGGGTATCCATGATGTCCAGTAGTCGGTATGGTTTCCAGTTATAGTCTCATATACGGTTCCTGCCAGATCCTCGATATATATGGCGTCTCCGGAACGCAGCCCTATCCTCTCAAACAGTATCCTAATTCTGTCGGCGCCGCAGTGGCTTAGCGACCACTTGCTCCTGGCACGGTATTGGGTGGCGTTTATACCCCATGCAGTAAGCCCGTCCCCATCCTCCTTCAGATGGATGACTAGTGTGTCTCCGGGAACCCAAACGCTCCAGTAGTTCGTCACGTTAGTCGTTATTGTTTCGTAGATGTGCCCATATTTGTCTTTGATGTAAACGACGTCGCCGCTCTCAAGCGTTATATTCTCGAAGAACACCTGGATCTCACTGGCGTTTGGATGGTAGATCTCCCACTTCTCACTATAATCCGCTGGATATGGGTGTGGCGACTCTATAGGTGAGAATGGCTCTATGTCATGCGGAGACTCTAAAGGCGTTTCAAATGGTATGCCCAGCGGCCCCAGCACGTCGGTCGGAACCCGATTGGGGTAATTGGTGTAGGGCAGCCCGCCCTCAACCTTAACCCATGGATTGTTGGTTAGACCTGAGAGGTAGTTTGAGACAAGCGAGACAGCAATGGCCGTGGCGTCGATCTTTGGTGAGATTGGAGTGCTCATATTGACTACGTAATTTATTTCCTCTTCGAATACGGGTAGGTTGTAGGAGCTACTCTGTCTTGTTACCTTTATCCCGACTGCGAGGAACTCGTAGACAAGGGTTCGTACAATTGGGCTGTCCGGATCTGCGGGGTTATAACCACTTAATATGACCTTAAACTGCGTCCAGACGGGCTCCTTGGCCGTTATAGTTATCGGTATTACTATCTCATCCTCCTGGTCGGATTGCACCTGGCTTACCCTGAAGCCTTGAGCCCACACCACGTAGTCTGTCACAAGCCTGACCTTAACCGTATCAGAGTAGATCCACCCCGTGACCCAGCCAGTAGCTGGAATAAAGGTGCCGCTCACAGCCTCATAGGCATGGGTCGAGTTATAGCCAGTTATTCTATAAACGAGGTTGTCATCTCCATCATAGATGTAGAGCCAGTCAAACCCATGTAGAAGGTTGCCGTACTCATCGAAGACGCCTGGCTCAAGGCTGATAAAGTCAAAGTAGAGCCTCAGCCTTGAGGCGCCCGGAACCGTCCTTACCCAAGTGTGATCATAGTTGTTTGGATATGGGTGTGGCGACTCTATCGGGCCCGTTATGTAGGATGGCCAGTACTTATACTTAGTTATATTGAAGCCGAATGCCGTCCCATAGCAGTTAGAGACGAGCTTCACGTTTACGGTCGATCCACTTATCATGTCTGTCCAGTAGTCATCAATGGTGATCGGGCCCTGTATAGTCTCCCAGACGACACCGTCGGCATCCATTATGTAAATTATGTCTCCAGCATCCTTCAGTTCTATATAGTCGAAGAACACGCTAATAGCAATAGCATTGGGCTCACTTATGCTTCTTAGAATGTTGCTACAGTTCTTGTATGGGTGTGGCGACTCGACTGGTTCGTCAAGGCTGACAACCGGGAACTCCATAACTTCAACCTGATACTTTGTGGCGTTGAAGCCCCACCACGTAATACTGAAGTCAGAGACCATGTGGATGACTAGTGTGTCTCCGGGAACCCAAACGCTCCAATAATCATCATGGATTCCTGTGATGCTCTCGTAGACCACATGATCGGCATCCTCGATATATATGTAGTCCCAGCCCGTCTCAACCTCAATGTAGTCGAAGAATACCCTTATCCTTGCCGCGCCTGGATGGGTTATCGTCCAACTGTTATCATAGTTGTTTGGATATGGGTGTGGGCTCTCAATTATGGGCACGAGATCAAACGTCGATATCTGTGTGGAGAGGCCTAGTACTACTGATTCTGGTGAGGTTATCTCAAGGATGCCTGCCATGGGGTTGTCGATGCCTATTGCAACTGGATAGTGATATCCATCGACGCTCTTCACCCTTATGTTGAAAGTATAGCTTTCTCCTACGACCCCGACCAGCTTGTGCTTAGTTGGAGGCTCGTACCTTACTATGTAGGTTGAATTGCTCGGCTGGAACGTGTATGTGTCGGTGTATTTGTACTTTGTTATGTTGAAGCCAAACGCATTGTTTGAATAGTCTGACTCGAGGGCAATAATAACAGTGTCTCCCGGCACCCAGACAGTCCAGTAATCATCATGTACTCCGGTAATTATCTCGTACACGTAATAGTTGCCGTCCATTATAAAAATCCAGTCGTAGTCTCCCTCCACACTAATGTAATCAAAGAAGACCTTTATCGCTGCAGCCCCACTCTTGCTTATTGTCCACTCATTATAGTAGTAGTTTGGATATGGGTGTGGCGACTCTATTGGAGGAGATACGTTCTCCTCGGCAGCAGCAGCGGCTACGGGCACCGGCAGGGCCACGATCACTACGGATAATATTAGAACTGCTGCAATTAACCCGGAAACTGCTTTCAACAAACGCATTCCTTAACACCCATACCCACACCCGCAGTAAAACCATATAAAACTTATTTGGGAACGCGGATTCTAGAAAATTAGAATCCAAAAAAGATATCCCCACCCATCCTCCAGACCTCAAACAAAGAGGCTTAAACGGACCCCTTGACCCCTTACAAAGATTTAATAACCTTAACATCTTGATTCTTCTTGAGCGGCCGTCGTCTAGCCAGGACTAGGACACCGGCCTCCCGAGCCGGCGACCCGGGTTCAAATCCCGGCGGCCGCACCAAATCTCAATAGGATATCCAATATTTAATATATGTTAATCTTTTAGTGGAGATTGATGCTTGAATTCTCTAATTTATTTAATTATCAATACTTTTTAAACCTATATCTGGATTAACTTTGTTTGAGAACCGAGTATCTGTTCGGTTAGGCATGTTGTATCTTTGTACTGCTCTGCGTTCATTTTCTGGTGATGTGAGGGTTGTGGAAAGTTTATCTATCCGATCATTGGTTATATCTTTGCCGGGTGGGAAGAGGTGGGTTCAGGGCTCTATGAAAGAATCTCAAGAAATGTGGGGAAGACTGTGGAGGTTAGAACGATCGATGACAGGATTATTATTGGGCGGCTGGCCTCGTTTAACCCGGATGATGGAAGCGTAATCCTCGAGAATGCTTATGAGAAGAACAGGTGGGTGCCAAGCGTCTACATTAATGGGTCGGTGATCTCACAGATATACTTCCTTGAATCCGAGGAGGGGGAGGATAGGGAGAAGTTTGAGGAGACCGTTAAGGCGCTCTACGAATCTAACCTGACGATAAGCGAGATAGCCCAGATAATGAATGTGCCAGCAAAGGTCGTTGAGGACGTTCTCCAGAAGCGTAAAAGACGCTAGATGACTCTAAGCCTGCGTCTAAACTGGCTTAATGCCTGGTTATACATCTTCTCGACCTTCTCCTTGTTCATCCTGCCAAGCTCAACAAGCTCATCCACGCTTGTCATCCTTATCTTTCCCACCATATCGTAGAAGTCCGAATACACTATTTCGCCTGGAAGGAACTCGCCCCGCGCTCCTAAACCATTAGACAATATTGCTAAGGATGCCAATGCATAGTCAAATTTCTTTACGCTCGAACCGCCCAGCCATAGACCACAGTTAAGGCCTACATGACCTGCAGAGATGAATGAAAGATAATCCTCACGCTTCTCTATGAACCTCCTATGGAG
>WAQG01000117.1 GCA_015520395.1 Candidatus Geoarchaeota archaeon | reverse complement strand
CTTCTACACCACTTTCGGCTATTTTAGCGATGAGGATAACGAGAGGGTTTTGGAGGGCGTGTCGGGGGCCCTCAGGAGGGGTGGCAGGCTCCTCATCGACACGTTAAACCCGGCCTTGATGGCGTTCAGGGCTTATGTCTATGGCGGTGGGAGTAAGGTGTGGTATGAGTCGGGCGGCTACACCGTGTTAGAGGACACCACCTATGATTTCAACGACGGCTACCTTGAGTCCGAGAGGGTGTTTATCGCAGGGGGGAGAGAGGTGGCCTCCAGGAGGGTGAGGGTCAGGCTCTACATGCCCTGGGAGCTCAAGAAACTCTTGAATAAGTATGGGTTAAGCCTCATCAAGCTGCTGGGGAACTACGGTGGGGAAGAATACACGGTAAGAAGCCCCAGAATGATAGTCGTCGCCGTTAAAGAGCGTTAAGCCTTGCATACCTTCCACAGCTCGCTCTACCCTCCAGGCGCGCCGTGCCAGGGGCTATCCCTCCACACGGCGTCCCAGAGATCCTCCTCGGTGAAGGTCTCGCTCTCGGCTATCTTCTCCCGTATCAAAACCAGTAGACTGTGGTGTTTCATCTCGTCCTCGTAGACCGCCCTGAATATCAGCTTAAGCCTCGGATCCCCCGCCTCCTCCGCAAGCCTCCCCGACAGCTTGACCATCTCCTCCTCCATCTTTATGTGCCTCGCTATCCCCGTCCTTATTATTTCAAGCTCCTCCTCGCTCAGCATGGGTTGGACCCGTGAGAGAAGCTCGTGAACCGCCCTATAGAACACGGCGTGTTTAAGGCTGTCCTGGGCGATCCCCATTATGAGGGCTTGGAGGACCGGGTGCCTGAACCTGCCGGCCAGCTCCCTAAGCTCCTTGGCATACCTCTCCTCAGCCTCCGCCATCTCCTTAACCTTCCCCATAACGTCTTCAGCAACCATAACCCATATCCACCTGAAAACAAAATCTGCATTAAATCATAAAAAGTTGAAACAGGACAATCAGTGACCCTTAATGGACGAGCCTGGAATACGGGGAATCATGGATCCCCATTCAAACCCATACCACATCGGCGTTCTGGGCAAGGTTCGGGGCGGCCTGGTCTATCGACAGGGCCCGGTTTCACAGTGTCAGGTTTATGTTGGTTTTGCCGGTATAGGTTAGCCTGGTGGTTTAGCGTGTTCTTTGAGGACTTCGTTGTGGGGAGGCGTTACGAGTCCCCCGTTGGGAGGACCGTCACAGAGTTCGACAACATACTCTTCACCCTCCTGACAAACAACGTCAACCAGATACACTTCAACCTGGACTACACGAGGAGGAGGCTTGGGTGGGAGCCCTTCAGGGGCCGGCTCGTCGTCAACGGGCTCCTGACATTGGCCATAGGGGTCGGCCTCACGACGAGCTTCACCACCGAGGTCGGGGGGATAATGCTGGGGCTTGAGGACGTGAGGTTCCTGCACCCCGTCTTCCCCGGCGACACCCTCTACGCCGAGGCCGAGGTAGTTGAAAAGAGACCATCCAGGTCGAGGCCGGGTTACGGGATAGTGAAGCTGAGAACAACTGTGAAAAACCAGGATGGCGCGAGGGTGGCCGAGTTCACAAGGGTGATAATGGTGCCTATGAGGGGGGCTAGCGGGCAAGCCTAGGTCTCCAGGGCTGCGGAGGGATGCAAGCGTCATGTCCCTTCGGATCGAGGATTACGGGAGGTTTATGCCGAGGATCGTTAGGGAGCTGGGGCTGGACTGGAGGCTCGTTGAGAGGAGCATACTCGTATTCCTTCTATTCGACACCGACCCCAGCGGGAAAGGGTCGAACCACATCGTCAACGCCGCCCTCAGGCTGGGCCTGAAGCCGCCCAGGATCCAGACACCCCCCAGCCCCCGGGATGTGGGAGAGGATCTAGTCAGGCTCAGCTCCATCTATTCGTTCGTTGGGGGGCTCAGCGAGAGGGAGTTCCTCGGGCTCCTCAAAGCCGGGCGTGTCACAAGGTGGGTCAGGGAGAGGGGGTTCCACGGCTACTTCTACATGGGTGGATCGGAGGGCTTCACTAAGGGGTCCAGATGGCCCCAGGTAGAGGACAGGCTCACCGAATCCCTCTCCACACTCAGCCCAGGGGCTCTCGCTGAATCCCTCTGCCTCTTAAAATCTATCATAGAGGAGGAGGGGTCCTCGGTGAGACCCATCATATACCCCCTGTCGGCTGGCGCGGACAGGCTTAGGGTTAGGAGGCTGTGTTCGCCATCCTCAGAGGTGTTCAGGGCCCTGCTCCGGACGGGGCTTTACAGGGTGTGTGGGAGTCGGGCGCGCCTAGAGTACTGTGTACCCTTCGAGGCGATACCCCCCATCATGAGAAGCGTCGAGGCGCTTGGATCCCCTGGGTGAGGCCGGCCGGGAGAAGGCATCTGTAGATCAGAGGCTGGCCACAATCTCCCTGACAGCTGCCAGCGCCTCATCGGCGTGCCTCTCCGCTGGCCGAACTACTATAACCTTTCTTATCAGGCCACCTCCATCTATTATGTAAGTTACCCTTCTTGCTGAGGGTCTCCTGGCTTCCTTCTTCAGAACCTTGTAGAGCTCCGCTATTTTGCCCTCGGGGTCGCTGGCTAGGGGGAACCTCAACCCATGTTTCTCGGCGAACCGCCTGTTCCTCTCAGGCGGGTCGGTTGAGACACCAACAACCACCGCTCCGAGTTCCCTAAACTTGTCGAGGAGCTGGTTAAACCTTACAGCCTCCCTCGTACAGCCGCTCGTTAAAGCCCTTGGATAGAAGTATAGGACGATGACCCTCCCCCTCAGGTTGCTTAGCATCAGCCTTTCGCCCGTGTGGAGGTTTGCCTCGAAGTCGGGAGCCTTATCGCCAACCTTGAGTGGCATTTCATGGGGGCTGTGGCTGACCTGGCATATTTTTCTTGCGGTTGCTTGGGTTTCCGCGGCTCGGCGTTATATTTACATTTGTAAATAAGGTTATATTTACAGTTGTAAATATAGTGTGGGGGTGGACGGCATGTTGAGGGTTGTGTTGCTTGGGCAGGGGATGGTTGCCAACCACTTTGCGGTCGGGCTTGAGAGGATCAAGCAGGGTGAGCTTCAGCCCTATGGGGTTCCTCTGGCGGACTTCCCGCTCCCCTACAGGATAGAGGACATCGAGGTTGTTGCTTCCTACGATGTTGACGAGGACAAGGTTGGGAAGAGCCTGTATAGGATTGCCAGAGAGGCGTTGGAAGGCGTCCCCATACCCAAGACTCTAAGGGACATCTATGTCAGGAGGGGTGTTCACCTGGGGAGCCTGAGGGGGCTTCCATTTAAGGCATCGGGGCTTGAGGAGAGGATGAGCCTGGCTGAGGCGGTCGACAGGCTTGTGGACGAGTGGAGGGAGCTTGGCGCCGATGTTATAGTAAACGTGATAACCACGGAGAGGGGTGTGGAGTTCGGCGACCTTGGAAGGCTGCTGAGCGTGATTGAGTCGGATGAGAGGGATGCCGTTTCGGCCTCCCAGCTCTACGCGTATGCCGCTGCCAGGTACTCGGCTGAGGTCAGGCCCGTCGCCTTTATTAACGTCATCCCTTCACCCCTAGCCAACGACCCGGCCTATGTGGAGCTTTTCCAGGAGTCCCGGGGGGTTGTTTTGGGCGACGATGGTGCGACTGGAGCGACTCCGCTGACGGCTGATCTACTCGAGCACCTCGCTGAGCGGGGTAGGAAGGTGAGGTTTGTCGTCCAGTTTAACATAGGGGGGAACACCGACTTCCTCGCCTTGACGATACCTGAGAAGAACGTGATGAAGGAGAGGACTAAGAGCAGTATTGTGGAGGATATCCTCGGCTACGATGCACCCCACTACATAAAGCCGACGGGCTACGTGGAGACTTTGGGGGACAAGAAGTATGTGGCCCTGCACATAGAGTACGTGACCTTCAACGGCCTTGTGGACGAGCTCTACGTCAACATGAGGCTGAACGATAGCCCAGCCCTGGCGGGGAAGCTTGTGGATCTGGTTAGGCTGGGTAGGCTCGCCGTGGACGCCGGCCTCTACGGCACCATATACGAGATAAATGCCTTCTATATGAAGAAGCCGGGTCCGAAGGGCTCGAAGTCGATCTCGAAGATAGTGGCCTATCACAGGATGGTTGAGTGGCTTAAGAAAAAGGTTTTGGGGAGGCTTCCAGCGAGGCTGCCTAGTAGCTGAGGAGGTCGATGCCCTTCACTGGAGATAGGTCGTCGATCCTAGCTATCTTTATCTGGGTTATAGCAATGGTGTAGAGGTAGTCCCCTATGTACAGGGATCTTACGGCTAGCTCCGGCGACCTGAAAGGCGCCATGACCCAGTAGCCGGCGTAGGAGGCCTTGAAAACGTGGGTGACGTTGCCCTTGAGCCTCAGCCCTGACTCTGAAACCTCTATGACGTAGAAGGTGTAGGCTATGTAGGCCTGCGGCTTAGCTGGATATGTGCCGGTTGCCACATGTCTGTACTCTACCACCGGTATGATGACTAGGCTGTTCTGCTCGTCGAACAGGAAGGCCTTGTGGGTGTAGAGTATGGGTGTCTGGGCGTACTCGCCGCCCAACACCAGCTTGTCCAGCTCGACAGGGTTCTCCACGTCTGAGACGTCGAAGAGGGATACCTTTACCCCCGCGGGCCTATTGTCCTTTACCTCCATGCCAACTCCTATAATCATCTTCTCCCCGTAGGGGTGGAGGTAGGAGGAGTAGCCGGGGATCTTAAGCCAGCCCAGAACCCTGGGCGACTCGGGCTTCGAGACGTCTATGACGAAGAAGGGATCTATCCTGCGGAAGGTGACGAGGTAGCACCACTCGCCGAGGAACCTCACGGCGTATATCTGCTCGCCCGGGGCGATGCCCTCAACCCCGCCCACAACCTTCATGTCCTCGAGGCTGAGGATGTAGAGGCTGTTTACAGACTTTACCTCGGGGTGTGTCCCGGGCCCCCCGGCCTCCATAACAACCCTTGTCGTCGCTATTCTGAGGTAGCCGTCCCGCTCGTCCAGGGCGAACTGGTTTAGGGGCCTCCCGGGGACGGTCCCCATGCCCTCATACTTAAAGCTCGTCCCGTCTATGCTGAACCTGTAGATCCTGGTTATGTAGAGGTCGGTGCCGCCCGGGGTTTGTGCTGGGCCCTCGAGGACCGGTGATGGCGGCCTGGTCGGTATTGCTGAGGCTATGTATAGGTTGTGGTGGGACATGTAGACCGTTCCCCCGGCCCCTATCAGGTATACCTGGGGCTCGGGCTCCTTGGAGAGATCCTTTAGGTCTATGGGGAGTATTATTGTGTAGCTTGGGTTCGGTTCCAGAGACCCGCTGTACCCTATCTTGCTGGGAGGTATCCTTCTGAGCGAGGTGTCAACCATGATCCAGGGCAGCGTTATGTTGGCCTTGTAGGGGGTGTCGACCGCCAGGACGTACAGGACGTGGTTATGGAGCCTGGAGTCCATGTAGACGCCCCCAACCACGATCTTCTTAACCTCCACCGGGCTGCCCCTGTCCTTCAGGTTAAAGATATGCACTATGACGCTCCCCATACCTAAGCCGGGCCCGCCCTGCTCAAACACCACTAGCAGATCTCCATCGACATAGATACCTGGGATTACCCCGCCGAACTGTAGCCTCGCGACAACCTCGGACTCCTCGGGCGGGTAAGCCTTGACGATGGCCAGCTGAGACCATACGATAACGTAGAGGTACTTCCCATCGGTCTTCACCAGGTCGGACTCATCGATGCCGGACACCTGGACGTTCGTACCAGAATACCTCGGCCCCGCGTAGCCCTCCTCGGCCGCGGCGGCGGTAGCCAACGTGGTCGTTGGGGGAGGTGGGCGCGGCATGCCAACCCCATAGAAGCCGCCACCCTGGGCGGCGGCCTCCTCGAGGTAGCCTACGAGCTCCTCATAACTTCTAAAATAGCTCATGCCTTTTCCGGGAGGGGGGCCCTCCTCGGGGATCGTCCTAACTCCGGGCTGGGCTACTAGGATTGGGAGGATGGCGTAGAGGACTATTGCGAGGAGAAGCGCGATGGCCAAGGCCTTTCCAATACTCATCGTCAGATTCACCCAGCTAGATAAATAGGGCTCCATCGATATTATCCTGCCTGCTAAAAGGTGGACGAATGCTTGTTACAGCCTCCTTTAAACGCCCAGTAAACAGCAAATATATAGTGGCTAGCATCCCTATTGCGGATGGCAAAAAATGGGGTGGTTTTTAGCGCCTTAAGACTCGAGGAGTGTTGGGGGAGATGACCTGTCAACGGCATCGACAACCGCTTCGAAGGGTTCCCCGCCGTCGGTGTAGCCCTTGAGGACGTAGACCGGGATTAGGTAGCCTCCCCGAGACACCATGTAAGCCAGTTTAACGCTCGTTATTCTGGCGGACCTAAAGTCGAATGTGGAGGCGGCGCATAGGGGTCGGGCATCCTTATCAGGACTCCATC